>NZ_JBDOQR010000039.1:0-44390 GCF_039839315.1 Phaeobacter sp. CAU 1743
CTTCGCAAAGATCAAGGAATTCAGAGCCATAGCGACCCGCTACGAAAAGACAACGTCCAGCTACGCCGCCAATTGGCATCTCGCGGCTGCCATCATCGCCTCACGATGAATGTCCACAGACCCTAATATTGGAAACGAATGTTTTTGATATCTTCCATCAGAGGTCGTGATGATTAGAAATTTGGACCTGACGACGCTGCGCTCATTTGTGGCAGTGGCAGACAACGGTGGCGTGACACGCGCAGCAGGTTTTTTGCATCTCACTCAATCGGCGGTTTCGATGCAGTTGAAACGGCTGGAGGAGTTGCTGGGGCTTGAACTGCTGGACCGGTCGGGGCGCTCCATTGCCCTGACCCCATCGGGGGAACAGCTGCTCGGTTATGCTCGCCGCATGGTCGCGCTCAATGACGAGGTGATCACCCGGCTGACCGATCAGGCTTTTGAAGGTGAGGTTGTTCTGGGGGTGCCGCATGACGTGGTCTATCCGGTCATCCCGCGCGTACTACAGCGGTTCAACACCAGCTTTCCCCGCGTCAGCGTCAATCTGGTGACCTCGAATACCCGCGATCTGAAGGCCGGCTTCGCCAAGGGGGCCTATGACCTGATCCTGACAACCGAGGGAACTGCGGGCGAGGGCGGCGAGCCCATCCACGAAATGCCGCTGCGCTGGATCGGGGCGGTGAACGGCTCGGCCTGGCGGCAGCAGCCGCTGCGTCTTGGTTTTTGCCGCAACTGTATTTTCCGGGCCTCTGCAACCGCGGCACTGGATGAGGTTGGGATCGAGTGGGATATGGCGGTGGACAGCGAATCCGACCGCACGGTTGAGGCCACGGTAAGTGCTGACCTTGCCATTGGCGTTCTGCTGGAAGGTACCCAACCCGCTCATCAGGAGGTCATAGAACACGGTGGCGTGCTGCCTGCCTTGCCGGTGCAACAGATCAACCTCTATGGCGCGGATCGGGTGCGGGCCGAGTATGTTGGCGATCTTGCCAATATCATTCGGCAGGGATTTGCCGCTCTGCGTCCGGCGCAGTTGCGCGCAGCGGGCTGATCAAAGGGGCCGAGGGAATAAACGGCTCTCGAAAAGGGATGTGATCGCCATGGCCCTATAACCGTGCGATGGCGATTTCCCGGTTCTATTTACCTGTCACGGGGTAATAACGACCTTCCCGGTCGAGGCCCGGCTGCGCAGCAGCTCCATTCCTTCCGCGACCTGCGACAGTGGCAGGACGTGGCTGATATGCGGTTTGATCCGGCCTGCCGCGTGCCAGTCGAACAGAGTTGCAAAGGCCTGCTGAATGACCTCTGGCCGGGCTTTCATGTAGCCGCCGATATAAAAGCCGATCACGGTCAGGTTCTTGACCAGAAGATGATTGGCCGGGATCTGGGGCACTTCGCCGCTGGCAAACCCGATCGGTAGCAGCCGCCCGCAGGGATTGGTCGCCCTAAAGGCAGCTTTCCACACCGGGCCCCCGACCGCATCATAGACAACATCGGCGCCGCCCAGGTCCTTTACGATGCTGCGCAGATCCTCGCTGTCGTCGATCACGTGATCCGCTCCAGCGGCCCGGGCCACCTCCAGTTTGTCGGCGCCGCGCGCATGAGCAATAACGCGGGCGCCCATCAGCTTGCCAATCTCCACTGCGGTCAGCCCAACGCCTCCGGCAGCGCCGGTGACAAGCAGGGTTTCGCCCGGTTGCAACCGGGCGCAGTGATCCAGCGCCACCAGGCTGGTGCCATAGGCGATCTGCAGCGCGGCGGCGTGTTCAAAACTCATGCTGTCCGGAATGCGGACCGCGCGGCTGGCGTCAAACACACCTTCTTCAGCCAAGCCACCTTGACCGCAGAAGACTGCAACCCGGTCACCGATCTTGAACTCTGTTACCGTTTCTCCCAGTGCGGTTACCGTGCCAGAGACCTCCAAGCCCGGTACGAAGGGCAGGGTGGGGGTGTCCTGATAAGTGCCTTTCTGCATCAGCAGATCCGCGAAATTCAGCCCGCAGGCGGCGATCCTGACAGCGATCTGGCCTGCAGCCGGAGCCGGGCAGGCAATTTCGATCAGTTCCGGGGCGGCGTCGAAGGCGGTGACCTGATAAGCCTGCATGATGTCCTCTTGGTTTTTGCCGCGCGAAAGGTGATTCGTTGCGTGACTGTTTGACAACAGACGGCGCAAATTCACCTCGCTATTTATGGGGAGGCATTATTTCACATGTTGTTGGTCGCATTAGCATGACAAAATGATGCATGAAATCATGTATTTGGATATCTTCAACCGCGACTGACCTTTGTCGCACTTGAATTCAACCGTGGAGGTCGTAAGCTCAGCTGAGGGGTTGAGCCTCTGTCGCGGTTTTAGAAGGTCCGGTAACGCGGGCCAGTGTTGATATCCTGACGGATTTAGCAATCATCGCGGCTACTTGGGCGCGAACCACTTTGGTATAACTAGGAGATAGCACATGGCTCATCCTGTAGATGTGCATGTCGGCAAACGGATCCGTCACCGTCGCTGGCTAATTGGTATGACACAGCAGCAACTGGCCGAGAAAGTCGGCATCAAGTTCCAGCAAATTCAGAAATATGAAACCGGTGCCAACCGGGTCAGCGCCTCCCGCCTTTGGGATATTTCTGACGCGATGGACGTCCCGGTCAGTTTCTTCTTTGATGGTCTACAGGAAGAGGATAAGGCCCCTGCCGACAAGGCGGACAAGGCGTCGGTGCCTGAGGATCTGATGGGCGATAAAGAGGCCCTGGATCTGGTGCGTTCCTATTACGCGATCCCCGAGAACCAGCGCAGGCGATTGTTCGAGCTGGCCCGTGTGCTCAGCGACGCAGCCTGAAAGTGAAAAGACCCTTCGGGGTCTTTTTTCTTGAATAGCGTGCGGCCAGATGGCACCGCCATCGCATGACACAGAATCCTGATTCCGATTTGGACGTTGCGCAGAAGATGGCCGATGCGGCCGGCGCAGCGATCCTGCCGTATTTTCGCAGCGCCACTCTTGGAGCGGACAACAAGCTGGAGGACGGGTTCGATCCGGTCACCGTCGCTGATCGCGAGGCGGAACTCGCGATGCGGGCGGTGCTGGCGCAGCTGCGCCCTGATGATGGTATTCTGGGCGAGGAATTCGCTCCCGTCGAAGGCAGCTCTGGCCGGACCTGGGTTCTGGATCCTATCGATGGCACCCGCGGTTTCATAAGCGGCACGCCGACCTGGGGGGTGCTGATCGCCATGTCCGAGGCAGACGGCCCAGTGCTGGGCGTGATCGATCAGCCCTACACCGGCGAACGCTTTATCGGCGCGGCCGGGCTGGCGCAGATGACCGGGCCACAGGGAGCACGCGATCTGGCGACCCGCAACGGCACGGCGCTGGATCAGGCGATCCTTTTCACCACCTTTCCCGAAGTCGGCACCCCTGAAGAACGTGCCGGGTTCGAACGTGTCTCCGGAAAGGTCCGGCTGACGCGCTATGGCATGGATTGCTACGCCTATGCACTGCTGGCGGCGGGGCAGATCGATCTGGTGATCGAGGCAGGCCTCAACGCCTATGACGTGCAAGCTCCGATCGCAGTGATCCAGGCTGCAGGCGGTGTCGTAACTGATTGGGAGGGCGGCCCGGCTCATGAAGGCGGTCGGGTGCTGGCCGCCGCCAATGCCGAGTTGCACGCGGCGGCGCTGGCCCTTTTGAAAAACAGCTGATCAGGTCCCGTCCGGGGCTTGAGCGCGGCCATGGCAGTGCTGTATAGCACAGCCACGGCCCGAGTCCTTTACCCGTATTCTGTCGGGCCAGTTCACACTTCCAAAACCGAAACGGGTGACAAAGGAGTGTGAACCGATGCAGGAAATCCTGATTCAAAATGCGACCACCGTCATCACCATGGATGATGCGGGCCGCGTATTGCACGATGCAGATGTTCTGATCCGGGGCGGTCAGATTGCCGAGGTGGGGCAGGGGCTGCGCACGACAGGGCAGATCGTCTCTGGCCGGGGCTGCGTGGTGACGCCGGGCCTCGTCAATACGCACCACCATCTTTATCAGAACCTCACGCGCGCAGTGCCCGGGGCGCAGGACGCGCTGCTGTTTGGCTGGTTGCAACGGCTCTATCCGATCTGGGCGCGCTTTGGCCCGGAGGAGATGTTCGTCTCTGCCCAGCTGGGGCTGGTGGAACTGGCTCTCTCCGGCTGTACGCTCAGCTCTGATCATCTGTACCTTTATCCCAACGGCGCGCGGCTGGAGGATACCATCCATGCCGCCCGAGAGGTCGGTTTGCGGTTTCACCCCACACGCGGCGCCATGAGCATCGGGGAAAGCGACGGGGGATTGCCGCCGGATAGCTTGGTCGAGCAAGAGACGGCCATTCTTGAAGATATGATCCGCGTGGTTGATGGCTTTCACGATGCCTCTGAGGGCTCCATGTGCCGGGTGGGGCTTGCGCCCTGTTCGCCGTTTTCCGTCAGCCGCGAGTTGATGCGGGATGCGGCGCTGCTGGCGCGTGACAAGGGCGTGATGCTGCATACCCATCTGGCCGAAAACGATGAGGATATCGCCTATTCCGAAGCGCAGTTCGGCTGCCGCCCCGGGCAATATGCCGAGGAACTGGGCTGGACCGGCGATGACGTCTGGCACGCCCATTGCGTCAAGCTGGACGCGCAGGAGATCGATCTGTTTGCGCGCACCCGGACCGGCGTGGCGCATTGCCCCTGTTCCAATTGCCGCCTTGGCAGCGGCATTGCCCCGGTGCGGGCGATGCGCGATGCCGGGGTGCCGGTGGGGCTGGGCGTTGATGGCTCGGCCAGCAACGATATCGCCAACTTGATCGGCGAGGCGAGGCAGGCCATGCTGCTACAGAGGGTTGCGCAGGGCGCTGACGCCATGAGCGCCTATGAGGCGCTGGAAATCGCCACCCGTGGCGGCGCTGATATTCTGGGTCGTCCCGATTGCGGTCGGCTCAGCCCCGGCAAATGCGCCGACGTGGCAGTCTGGGATGTGACCGGTGTTGCTTCCAGCGGCAGCTGGGACCCGGCGGCCTTGCTGCTGGCCGGGCCGACACAGGTCAAGCATCTGTTCGTGGAAGGGCGTCAGATCATCTCTGCAGGCGAGGTCACCAGCCTTGATCTGCCACGGCTGATCGAACGCCATGGTCAGCTGGCCCGCGCCTTGGCCGAGAAGGCGTAACGAAGGGCTTCAGGCGGGGCGGGTCGTCAGACCTGCCGCCCGCCGATCCACACTTCGGACACAGCCCGGTCATCACCCATCATGATGGTGGCAAAGGCGGCCTCCCAGATGTCATCGGCGCGGGCGGCGCGCTGGGCGATGGCGGGGGTGGAGGCGAGATCGAGCACCACAAGATCGGCCTCCATGCCCGGGGCGACATTGCCAATCTTGTCTTCAAGCCGCAGCGCCGTGGCCGAGCCTTGCGTTGCCAGCCACAACAGCTGGGCTGCGTGCAGGGGCGTGCCGCGCAGCTGGCCGATCTCATAGGCTGCCGCCATGGTGCGCAGCATGGAAAAGCTGGATCCGCCGCCGGTGTCGGTGGCAAGGCCGATTCGCTGCCCTTCGGCCATCAGCCCGGCCATATCGAACAGCCCGGACCCAATGAAGGTGTTCGAGGTGGGGCAATGCACCAGCGCGGCGCCATGTTCGCGCAGCCGGTCACGTTCGCGCGGTTCCAGATGGATGGCATGCCCATAAAGGCCACGCGCGCCCAACAGGCCAAAGGCCTCGTAGGTGTCCAGATAATCGCGGGCATCCGGGAACAGATCCTTGACCCAGGCGATCTCATCCGTCTGTTCGCTGAGGTGGGTTTGCATCAGGCAGCTGGGGTTGGCGGCCCAGAGGGCGCCGATGGCCTCCAGTTGTTCAGGGGTAGAGGTGGGGGAGAACCGCGGCGTGATCGCATAATCCAGCCGGTCGACCCCGTGCCAGCGCGCGATCAGCGCGGCACTGTCGTCATAGGCAGACTGAACCGTATCCTGCAGCCCTTCTGGGGCGTTGCGGTCCATACAGGTTTTACCCGCCACAACCCGTTGCCCGCGCGCCTGCGCCGCCGTGAAGAAGGCATCGACGCTTTCGGGATGAATGGTGCAATAGCTGCAGACCGTGGTGGTGCCATGGGCAGCGGTTAGGTCCAGATAGCGGGCTGAGATCTCATCGGCATAGGCACGATCACCAAAGCGCATCTCCTCGGGGAAAGTATAGCTGTTCAGCCAGTCGATCAGCCGCTTGCCCCAGCTGGCAATGATGGCGGTCTGTGGATAGTGCACATGCGCATCGACGAAGCCGGCAAGAATCAGCTTCTCCCCGTGATCATGCAACGCGGCTGCGGGAAACCTCTGGCGCAGATCGTCAAAGCTGCCGACGGCGGCAATCTTCCCATCCTGCACGGCCACTGCCTCGCGCAGCCTTGCCGCTTCCTGCGGTGCCTCGGTGGCAAAGGGGGAGCCTTGAAAGGACAGGACCTGTCCCCGCAGGATGTGGGCGTTGCTCATGATGTGCTGTCCTTTCGTGCGAATTCACCGCGTGCAGGATACGCGCGGCGCGCGCGGCGGTAAATTGTGTCATTGTCATTGTTTTCCGGTAGCAGCTTCTTCTATTCATGGGACAAGCATCGGAAGGGGCAGCGTATGAGCACAGGCGACGAGACCATCGGGACCGACAAGGGCCAGGACGACGCCTATATGCTGGATCGCCGCCGCGTGGCGCAGATCCTTTATGCTGTGGATACCAACGACAAGGCCGAGCTGGCGAACCTGATGGAGCCGCTGCACGCGGCTGACATCGCCGACCTTCTGGAGCAGGTGAACGCCTATGATCGGGCCCGGCTGATCCGGCTTTATGACCGCGAATTCGACGGCGAAATCCTGTCAGAACTGGACGAGGCGATCCGCGAGGAAGTGATCGCGATCCTCAACCCGCAGGTTTTGGCTGAAGCAGTCCGGGATCTGGACAGCGACGATGTGGTCGACCTGCTGGAGGACCTTGAGGAGCCGCAGCAGGAAGCCATTCTCGACGCGCTGGAGGACTCCGACCGGGTCGCCATCGAACAATCGCTGAGCTACCCGGAAAACTCCGCCGGCCGCCTGATGCAGCGCGAAGTGGTGATGGCGCCGGAACACTGGACGGTTGGGCAGGCGATTGATTTCATGCGCGAAAGGTCGGACCTTCCAGCGCAGTTCTATCACGTGGTCATGGTCAGTCCGCGCCTGCATCCGGTGGGCAATGTCACCCTTGGCCGGATCATGTCGGCCCGACGCGAGGTACCGCTTACCGATCTCAGGGAAGAAACCTTCCAGGTCATTCCCGCCGATCAGGACGAGGAAGACGTGGCCTATGCCTTTAACCAGTATCACCTGATTTCGGCCCCGGTGGTCGATGACGAGGGGCGTCTTGTGGGTGTCATCACCATCGACGATGCCATGGCGGTTCTGGATGAAGAGCACGAAGAAGACATCCTTCGCCTGGCCGGTGTCGGCGAAGGCAGCCTGTCGGACCGGGTGATTGACACCACCAAGCGGCGGTTCCCCTGGCTGGCGGTCAACCTCGTAACAGCGGTGCTGGCGTCGATGGTGATTTCAATGTTCGAAGATACCATCGCCCGGTTCGTGGCCCTCGCCGTGCTTATGCCCATCGTGGCCTCGATGGGCGGCAATGCCGGCACCCAATCGCTGACGGTGGCGGTGCGTGCGCTGGCCACACGCGACCTGACAGGATCAAACGTCTGGCGGGTGATCCGGCGTGAGGTTCTGGTGGGGCTGGTCAACGGTCTGATCTTTGCCGTTGTGATGGGCTGTGTCGGGCTGTTGTGGTTCGGCTCGCCGCAGCTTGGCGCGGTGATTGGCGTCGCGATGGTCATCAATCTGGTCGTGGCAGGCCTCGCCGGGACCGTGGTGCCGGTTATGCTGGAAAAAATGAATGTGGACCCGGCACTTGCCTCGGGGGCTTTTGTGACGACGGTGACCGATATCGTTGGATTCTTTGCCTTCCTCGGTCTGGCCGGGCTGGTTCTTCTCTAGGCATTCAATCCCGGCAAAGGAGGGAGCAATGGCGGATCTGGCAGCGATCAAGGCACAAGCGCGCAAGGCGGCCTTTGCCCGGCGTAAAGAGGCCTTTGATATGGGCAAACCCGGCGCGGCCGGACATCTGTCCGAGGTGCTGGCCGGGTATCGCGGTGTTCCATTGTCCGGATACATGCCGATCCGCACCGAAATCGATCCGCTGCCTGCCATGGCCGAAGCCGCGGCTCATGGTGTGGTCGGCGTACCGGTGATCGAAGGTGCAGGTCTGCCCTTGCGGTTCAGCCGCTGGCAACCCGATGCGCCGCTGCGTGAAGGACCATTCGGCGCGATGGTGCCTGCGGTGGATGACTTCTTTGAACCCGAAATCCTGATCGTGCCGCTGGTGGCCTTTGATCGGTCCGGCGGGCGGCTTGGCTATGGCGGCGGCTTTTACGATCGCACGCTGGAGCTCTTGCGCAGCAAGCGGGCGACGCTGGCCATCGGCTTTGCCTTTGATGCGCAGGAGGCGGAAGATCTGCCGCTGGAGCCGACCGATCAGCCGCTTGACATGATCGTGACCGAAAGCCGTATCCTCCAGTTTTCCCGATAAGGAGGGGGCTTAGGCTGCGTTGTTTCAGTGGGGTTTGGCGCGAAAAACAGCGCAATAAACGTCCAGAGGGCTTGTTCCCTGCCGCAGCGCCGCCTAGGACTGAGCCATGAGAATTCTGTTTCTAGGCGATGTGATGGGCCGCGCGGGGCGCCGTGCCATCACCGAAAACCTGCCGCGACTGCGCAAGGAGTGGCGGCTGGATTTTGTTGTGGTCAACGGCGAGAACGCGTCGAATGGCATGGGGCTCAGCGGCGATCACGCCAAGCTTCTGCTTGATGCCGGGGCCGATTGTCTGACCCTTGGCGATCATGCCTTTGATCAAAAGGACATGATGCAGTTCATCGAAAAGGAACCGCGCATCATCCGGCCACTGAATTTTGCAAAAGGCGCACCGGGGCGGGGGCACCGCCTGTTCGACGCGCCCGGCGGGCGCAAGGTGCTGGTAACGCAGGCGCTGGGTCAGGTGTTCATGAAACGGGCCTATGACGATCCCTTTGGCGCTGTCGAAGGCGTGCTGAAGGCGCACCCGCGCGGCGGGCTGGCGCAGGCGGTGATCGTCGACATGCATTGCGAGGCGACCTCGGAAAAGATGGCGATGGGGCATTTCTGCAATGGCCGGGCCTCGCTGGTGGTCGGCACCCACACTCATGTCCCCACCGCTGATGCGCAGCTCCTGTCCGAAGGCACCGGTTATCTGACCGACGCGGGTATGTGCGGCGACTACAATTCCGTCATCGGCATGGATAAGGCCGAACCGATGCGCCGGTTCCTGACTGGCATGCCCAAAAGCCGCTTCACCCCGGCGGAAGGGGAGGCGACCCTGTCGGGTGTCTTTATCGTAACAGACGACCGCACCGGCGCGGCCAAGGAAATTCACATGGTCCGGGACGGTGGTCTGCTGCAAGGCGCGGCGCCGGTCTGATCCACTGACCTGTCGCTCCGGCCACCAAATGTGCATTGAAACCATCGTGAGATGCCAAATGCTTGTGGCCGGGGTGCAGAAGTGCTTGCCCCGCAATTTAGGATCGGGGACACTCTGTGCCGGTCTGGCATAATGGGCGGGACCGCAGCATCGCAAACCAGGTGGGATATTTGCCGCACATGCATGTCTTTCAAGTCGCTCAGAACGGCAGCGCCCTGATCACCCTTCTGATCGTCGCACTGATGTTTCTGGCCTTTCTGAAGGAAACCTACCCGACCGAGGTGGTGGCCCTCGCTGGGGTGTCTCTGATGCTGATCACCGGCGTTCTGCCTTATGATGCGGCGCTGCCGGTGCTTTCCAACCCGGCGCCGTGGACGATTGCGGCGATGTTCATCATCATGGGGGCCTTGGTGCGCACCGGGGCGCTGGATGCCTTTACCGCGATTGCCCGCAAACAGGCCGAGGTCAGCCCCAAGCTGGCCGTTGCCATGTTGATGGCCTTCGTCGTGGGCGCCTCTGCTATCGTCTCCAACACGCCGGTCGTGGTGGTTATGATCCCGGTGTTCATCCAGATCTCCCGCACGCTGGATGTCTCGGCCTCCAAGATGCTGATCCCGCTCAGCTATGCGGCGATCCTGGGTGGCACGCTGACGCTGATCGGTACCTCGACCAACCTCTTGGTGGATGGTGTGGCCCGGGCACAGGGTTTGGCGGCTTTCAGCATTTTCGAAGTCACGCCGCTAGGGGTCATTCTTGTGATCTGGGGCATGGTCTACTTGCGCTTCATCGCGCCGCGACTGCTGCCGGACCGGGATAACCTGGCCAACCTGCTGAGCGACCGTTCGAAGATGAAATTCTTTACCGAGGCTGTCATTCCCCCCGAAAGCAACCTGATCGGCCGTGAGGTTTCCGGCGTTCAGCTGTTCAAGCGTCCGGGCGTACGCCTGATCGACGTCATCCGCGGCGATGTCTCGCTGCGGCGGAACCTCAAGGGTGTCGAACTGCAGGTCGGGGATCGGGTGGTGCTGCGCACACAGATGACCGAACTTCTGAGCCTGCAAAGCAATAAAGAGCTGAAGCGCGTCGATCAGGTGTCAGCGGTGGAGACCAAGACTGTCGAGGTTCTGATCACCCCCGGTTGCCGTTTGGTCGGGCGCTCGCTGGGTGCCATGCGCCTGCGTCGCCGCTACGGTGTTTATGTGCTGGCGGTGCACCGGCGCAATCAGAACATCGGTGTGCAGCTCGACGATCTGGTGGTACGGGTCGGAGATACCCTGCTGCTGGAAGGCGCCCCAGCGGATATTCAGCGTCTGGCGGCAGACACCGATATGGCCGATGTCTCTCAGCCGACGCAGCGGGCCTATCGCCGCAGCCACGCACCCCTTGCGATTGCTGCGCTCCTGGGGATCGTGCTGCTGGCCGCGCTGGGCGTTGCGCCGATCCTGCTGCTGTCGGTTGTCGCGGTTGCGCTGGTGCTGGTCAGCCGCTGCATCGACGCGGATGAGGCGTTTTCCTTTGTCGACGGGCGGCTATTGGCGCTGATTTTCTCGATGCTGGCGATTGGCGCTGCGCTGGAAAGCTCGGGCGCGGTTGCGCTGATCGTCAATGCCATCGCACCGGGCCTGTCCGGCCTGCCGCCCTTCCTGCTGGTCTGGGCGGTCTATCTGCTGACGTCGGTGCTGACCGAGCTGGTGTCGAACAATGCGGTGGCGGTCGTGGTGACCCCCATCGCAATCGGGCTTGCCCAGGCGATGGGGCTGGATCCGCGTCCGCTGGTTGTTGCGGTGATGGTGGCAGCCTCGGCGTCCTTTGCGACGCCCATCGGCTATCAGACCAATATGCTGGTCTATGGTCCCGGCGGCTACAAGTTCACCGACTTCCTGCGCGTCGGCATTCCGCTGAACCTCAGCATCGGCCTGCTGGCCTCGGCCCTTATCCCGCTGTTCTGGCCTCTTTGAGGCGCGATTACATCGGCCAGAAGAACAGGATGGCCGGGATCGAAACCGCGATCACTAGGATTTCCAGCGGCAGGCCCATGCGCCAGTAATCGCCGAAATGATAGCCACCGGGACCAAGCACCAGCGTGTTGTTCTTGTGGCCGATGGGAGTCAGAAACGCCGCAGAGGCCGCCACTGCGACCGCCATCAGGAAGGGGTCTGGGGAGACATTCAGCGCCGTTGCCATCTGGATACCCACCGGGGCCGCAACAATGGCCGTGGCCGTGTTGTTCAGCACATCTGACAGCGTCATTGTGACCACCATCAGTACGGTCAGGATCGCCCAGGCAGGCAGGCCCTCGGTCAGGCCGATCAGGCCGTTGGCGATCAGCTGGGTACCGCCGGAACTGTCGAGTGCGGCGCCGAGTGGGATCATCGAGCCCAGAAGAACGACCACAGGCCATTCGACGTGATCATAGATCTCCGCCACCGGCAGGATCTTGGTCAGCACATAGGCAATCGCCACCAACCCGAGCGCCACTGGCAGGTAGACAAGGCCAACCGAGGCCGCCGCTACAGCCGCGGCAAACAGGCCGATGGCCATCCATGTTTTATCATTGGCGGTGACGGATAGGCCCCGTTGGGCCAGTGGCAGGCAGCCAAGCCATTCGGTCACATCGGCGCTGCGGTCGCGTGGGCAGAGCAGCAACAGGATATCGCCCGGCTCGATGGTGGTCTGGCGGATATGGCTGGTCAGGCGCCGCCCTTGCCGGGAAATGCCCAACAGGACCGTGCTTTGCCGCCAGGCAAGGCCTACGGCCTGGGCGCTGCGCCCGTTGACGCGCGCGGTTTCCGGCACCACCACCTCGACCAGTTCCAGCCCTTCGCCCGCGGCGGTCAGCTTTTCCTGCCGTGCGGCATCGGCAAAATCAAGCGACAGCGCTGTGCGGAACTCGTCCAGCGCTTCGGGCGTGGCCTCGATCACCAGCGTGTCGGCGGCCCGCAGGCTGTATGCGGCGGCACGACCATAAAGCCGTTTGCCGTCCCGGATCAGGCCCAGAATCGCCACGTCCGCCTTTTCGGCCTCGCTGTCCAGCTCTCCCAGGCGCCTATCGATCAGGGGGGACTCGTCGGGCACTGTCAATTCGGCGATGTAATCGGCAATCTGCGCCTCTGACGCGCCGGCGGCGTTCTCGCGCTGCGGGATAAGGCGCCAGCCGATCAGGGCCACGAAGGCGAGACCGGCAACCGAGGCAACAAGGCCGACCGGGGCGAAGTCGAACATGTGGAAGGGCTCACCAAGGGTGTCTTGGCGGATCGAGGCGATGATGATGTTGGGCGGGGTGCCGATCAGCGTGACCATACCGCCAAGGATCGTTGCAAAACTCAGCGGCATCAGGCTCAGCCCCGGCGCGCGGCCCGCCTTGCGCGCGGTCTGGATATCCACCGGCATCAACAGGGCGAGCGCAGCAACATTGTTCATGAAGGCCGACAGGACCGCGCCGATCCCTCCCATCAAGCTGATATGCAGGCCCAGGGCGCGGCTGCTGTCGAACAGCGTGCGGGTGATCAGGAACACCGCGCCAGACCGCACCAACCCGGCAGAAACGATCAGCACCAGCGCCACCACCAGCGTCGCGGGATGGCCGAAACCGGCAAAGGCATCCTTGGCCGGGACGACGCCGATCACCACCGCCACCATCAGCGCTGAAAAGGCCACCAGATCATAGCGGTAGCGCCCCCAGAGCAGCATCCCGAAGACCGCTGCGAAGATGGTGAAAAGAATGCCTTGGTCAAATGTCATTGCTGCCTGTCCCTGGTTAAATCCGGCATGAAGCCCTGCAAACGCCGGGACAGTCATTCCGGTAATGGGGGCAGTGTCGCGCAAAGCTGCAGCCGATGCCAGCACTGGCCTGAAACCGGGGCGGATTTGTGTGCCTGAAGCTTTGAGGCGTGCTGCTGAGGTGGCTGTGGCACCAATCTCTTGCGGCCCGCGATGCAGGGCTGTATCAAACGCTCCGACAAGATCAATCGGTAGAAATGGAGGCTGGCGCATGGCAGGCCACTCAAAATGGGCGAATATTCAGCACCGCAAGGGTCGTCAGGACGCCGCGCGTTCAAAGCTTTTTTCCAAGCTGGCCAAGGAAATCACCGTGGCCGCGAAGATGGGCGACCCGGATCCTGAAAAGAACCCGCGCCTGCGTCTTGCGGTGAAGGAAGCCAAGAGCCAATCGGTCCCCAAGGACGTGATCGAACGCGCGATCAAAAAGGCGATCGGCGGCGATGCGGAAAACTATGACGAGATCCGCTATGAAGGCTACGGGCCGAACGGCGTGGCGGTGATCGTCGAGGCGATGACCGACAACAAGAACCGGACCGCTTCGACGGTGCGCTCGACCTTTACCAAGAACGGCGGCAACCTTGGCGAGACCGGCTCGGTCGGCTTCATGTTCGACCGCAAAGGTGAGGTGACCTATCCGGCTTCGGTTGGCGATGCGGACACCGTGATGATGGCCGCCATCGAAGCGGGCGCCGAGGATGTCGAAAGCTCGGAAGATGGTCATATCATCTACTGCGCCGACACCGATCTCAACGATGTCTCCAACGCGCTCGAAGCGGAGCTGGGCGAGTCTGAATCGACCAAGCTGATCTGGAAGCCGACCACCACCACCGAGCTGGACCTGGAAGGCATGCAGAAGCTGATGAAGCTGGTCGATGCGCTTGAAGATGACGACGATGTGCAGCGCGTCACCACCAACTTCGAAGCCTCGGACGAGGTCATGGCGCAGCTCTAACGCGGCTATAGAACCTTCGCAGTACAAGACAAAGGCCCGCCAATTTGGCGGGCCTTTTGCGGTTGGGTTCCCGTGGGCCGAAAGGTCAGTCCAGCTTGCGGTAGCTGAGGAAATTACCGCCGGGCAGATACATCAGGGTCATTTCGAAATCGGACATGCTGTCGATGGCATAGCAGTAGCTCTCGCCGGTCTCTTCCTCGCGCGCATAAAGGTAAGGGCCTGCGCCCTGAAAACTGTCACACCAGTCTGACACGGAAATATAGTCGCGTCCGGTGATTGCACCGTCATATGTGTTGTCGCGCTCAGACCCCAGAATGTTAAACTGGGAATTGGGATCATCGACCGAGTACCAACTGCCTTGCATCCGGTTCAGGATCGAATCCGCGTTGGTCCAGGGACGAATGGTGATATCGCGCAGCACAACATCCGCGCTGCGGTCGTAAATGGCTTCCAGATCGCCCTGAACCTCGATGGGCGTGCCGGGGTCCAGTTTCTCCATGATGGCAAAGACGAACTGTGGCGTGCGCCCGTCATCGGAGACGTAGAACTTGGTGCCGTCGGCGTGAAAGCTGCAGGTGCGGGCACCCTCATAGGTGCAGTCCTGCAGGTTGGCCATGTTGGAATAGGGTTCGCCATAGGTGCCGGCCGGGGCGGGGCCTGTGGCTGGAGCAGGTGCAGGTGGCGGAGGGGCGGGCTTCGGTGTGGTTTCGCTCTTGCTGGTGGAATTGTCCACCAGCGTCAGGGTGAACTGTTTCGCGGTCTTGCCGGTGTCCAGTTTGCGGAAGCCAGTGCTCTCATATCCCCGTGCAGCACACTCGGAATCTCCCGATATTGTGAAGGCCTGTGAGGTGGTGCAGAAGGTGAAATCACCGCTGGCAAAGGCCGAACCCGAAGAATTGGCACGGTAGTAATAGTAGCGATTCTTCAGATCCCCGCCGAGCGGCGTCTTGCAATCGCCCGCATCGATGTTCCACCAGCCCTTGGATACCCAGGTATCGCCATCGGCGTATCCGATCGCCACGCTGAGGCTGCGCCCGGCATCGTTGCAGATTTCAAGGCCTGCAAAGGCAGGAGCGGCAGAGAAGGCGAGGCATAAACCGGCAGTGACAAAGCGCATAACATATCCTGAATTTGAACGATTTCAGGCTAGGCACGGGGAATGCATCGCGCAAGAAAAACTGGTCTGTAACGTGTCAGCACCGTAAAAGGCACCGCAATTGTGGCGTTTTGAGCTTTTCAGTCGGCCCCGGCGGTGATCACGCCCGCCGCGCGCAGTTCCGCGTGCTCCGGTATCCAAAGGTCTGAGTTAGCCACCTCAAAGACCCTCTGCACAAACCCTTCGCTGATGCCCTGCTGCAGGAAAAAGGACAGGTCCTTCTCCTGCTCTTTCTTCAGGTCCAGTTGCGGCAGCCCGCCTTCGAACATCAGTGCATAGCCGTGAAATCCGAGCTGTCCCTTGGGGGCGAGGAGGCGCTCCTGCCCGGCGGCAAAGATCACTGTGCAGGCAGAGGCACAGAGGTCGGCAGCCTCGGTATCAAGGCCATGGGGCCGGATCAGCTTGGCCACGCCGCGCGCCTCGTAGATCAGCCCGCCGGGGCCGGTCAGATGCAGGGAGCGGACCTCTGGCGCCGCGTCCAGCGTTGCTGCTATGCGCCGGGTCAGCCCGTGGGTGATCTCGCCTGTAAAGATCAGCGTGCGGCCATCATCGGATAGGGTCAGACTATAGAGCTGCTGGCGCGCCTGTTCCTGCTGCTTGGCATAGGGCAGGGTCTCCACCTGTCCGGCGGTCAGCAAGGCGCCCCACCACTGCGTTAGTGTCGCAAATCCTGCAAACAATAGAACCAGATAGCTGCCCCAGACTGGCGCCATCGATCCGGTGCTGCGGATGTGCCCGTCCGTGCTGCGCAGCAAATCGCGGCTTTGCCAGGCCAGCAGCAGCCCATCTGCCGCGATCAACCCCCAAGCCAGGAATACGGGCAGCCAGAAGAAATGATTGAGGGCCAGCCAGACCAGCAGAACCCCGGCCCGTGGCAACACCAGGTGCAGGCCAAGGCTGCGGCGCAGAGAGGCTGGCCCGGGTGTCACGCCGGGCTTTCTGTCATTCGAAGACCTGGCAAATCTCCTCCAGAGGTTTTTTGAACTTGGCGACTGAGGGAACCATAGCATTTTCTGCCGGATGGCCTACAGCGATGATCATCGTAGGCTTTTCCGAGGCCGGGCGACCCAGGGCGCCATTGAGGAACTTCATCGGGTTCGGCGTGTGGGTCAGGCTGACCAGACCAGCGGTATGCAGCGCCGTCAGCAAAACGCCGGTGGCAATGTTCACGCTTTCGGGTACGTAGTAGTTCTTGTAACGGGTGCCGTCCGCAAACTCGCCCCAGCGCTGGGCGAAGACCACGATCAGCCAGGGCGCGATGGTCAGATGCGGTTTGTCTTCATTCGTGCCGATCGGCTCAAGCGCCTTGATCCATTCATCGCCAGCGCCGCCTGCATAGAACTTGCGTTCTTCTTCCTCAGCCTCGGCGCGGATCCGGGCCTTCAGTTCTGGGTTCGAAACGGCCGCAAAGAACCAGGGCTGGTGGTTGGCGCCCGATGGTGCGGTGCCCGCCGCCCGGATGCAGTCCTCGATCACCTGTCGGGGCACTGGCTGATCTGTGAAATCGCGCACCGTGTGGCGCCGCTGCATATGGGCGAGAAACTCAGTCGCCTTTTCCTGCATCTGCGCATCCGTGTACGCGGCCCGGTCGGGCAATGGCAGCGGATCATAGCTGAGAGAGTCTTGTGAAAACATGAGGGGTCTTTCCGATTGGTCTCAACGGTCTTGGGTCAAATGCCGTCGCGCTGATGTCTGCACAGACCGGGTGACCTCTGCAAGGGCAGGCGCCATCACCCGCGCCACCTGCCACGTGAGCGGAACCGGCAGGATTGTGTCGGGAATGAGTGGCACCAGACGCCCGCTGTGCAGCTCTTCCCCGATGATGGAAAGCGGGTTCATGCCCCAGCCGAGACCGGCCGCTGCGGCTTCGATGAAAGCCTGGGTGGAGGGCAGGTAATGCGCGGGTGGCGACAGCCGGGGCGCCACGTTCCGCTCCAGCCACTGCTGCTGCAGCCTGTCCTTTGCGTTAAAGATCATGCAGGGCGCATCGGCAGCGGCCTCTGGCGTGACGCCGTCTGGAAACCAGCGCGCCATGAAGTCCGGGCTGGCGGTTGCCGCATAGTCCAGCGTGCCGAGCGGGTAGGCATCGAACCCGGGCACGGGCCGGGTGCTGGCGGTGACCGCGGCTGAGACCTCGCCGCGCTTCAGCCAGTCGGCGCTGTGATCCTGATCGTCCACCAGGAGATCGAACAGCACGCCGTCAGTTCCGGCCATCGCGTCGATGAACCAGCTGGCAAGGCTGTCGGCATTGACCGCGATGCGCAGCCGTACCGGGGCCGTGCCGTTTTCCAGCGCCAGCTCCCGCGCCAGCTGCGCCTCAAGAAGGCCGATATCCTCGGCATGTTTGGCAATCCTCAGCCCCGCCGCCGTGCCGGTGCAGGGCGCGCCGCGCAGGACCAGTGCGATGCCGGTACGGTCCTCCAGCGCCTTGATCCGCTGTGAAATGGCCGAGGGCGTCACCCCAAGGGTATGGGCCGCTGCCTCGAACGAGCCATGGTGTAAAACGGCCCGGAGCGCGGAAAGGTGATTGGGGTCGAGTTGCATTAGCTGTGCTTAATCTGGGTTATCATAATTAATTGGATTATCCGGGCTGCGGCGCATAGTCAAAGCGCGAAGAGTTCCAGAAGAAAGACGCCCCGCATGTCAGCCAGCCTTGTTTCCGGATTTGCCCTTGGCTTTAGCCTGATCCTCGCGATCGGGGCGCAGAACGCATTTGTGCTGCGGCAAGGGTTGCGGCGGCAGCATGTGTTCTGGATTTGCCTGACCTGTGCAGGTTCGGACGCGGTTCTGATCTATGCCGGGGTTCTGGGGTTTGGATCGCTGACGCAGGCGCTGCCGGGGATCGAGACCATCATGCGCTTTGGCGGGGCCGCTTTCCTGATCTGGTATGGCGCGCGCAGTCTGCTGGCGGCCTGGCGCGGCGGCGCCGTGCTGGAGGCGGCGGGGCAAGGCAATCAAAGCGCGCCGCTGCTGCCGGTTCTGGCGACGGTGCTGGCGCTGACCTGGCTCAACCCGCATGTCTATCTCGATACGGTGGTTCTCTTGGGCACGATCTCGGCGCAGGATCCGGCGCCGCTGATCTTTGGCCTTGGGGCCGTTTTGGCAAGTTTCACGTTTTTCTTTTCCCTTGGATATGGCGCGGGTCTGCTGGCGCCTGTGTTTGCCAAGCCCCGGTCCTGGCAGGTGCTTGAGGCAGTTGTCGGGCTGACAATGTGGGCCATTGCAGCGAACCTCCTGTTGATCTGAGGGAGGGCAAGTGCTGGGCGAGGCAGAGCGCTTCGCGGGCAAGGGTGGATGCCGAAAATAATTGCCATGTTCAGGGTTGTACCCTTTGCCGTTTGGGTGTTCTGTCTGGCGTCATGAGTGATGCGCAGCAGACAAAAGACCGGGACACCAATCCCGTGATGGGCATTTTCTGGATGCTGGTGACCGGGCTGAACTTTGTCGCGGTTACCGCATTGGTCAAATACCTGGGCGGTCGGATCCCCCCTGCCGAATCCGCCTTCCTCAGATACCTTCTGGGGCTGGTGTTCCTGATCCCGATGATTGGCGCGCTGCGTCAGGCCAAGCTGACGCCCAAGCTGTGGGGACTGTTTGCTGGACGCGGCGTTCTGCATACGCTTGGGGTGATGCTGTGGTTTTTTTCCATGACACAGATCCCGCTGGCCGAGGTCACGGCGATGAATTACCTGGCGCCGGTCTATGTCACCATCGGGGCGGCTGTGTTTCTGGGGGAAAAACTGGCCCTGCGCCGGATCGCGGCGATCATCGCGGCTTTGATTGGTGCGCTGATCATCCTGCGGCCGGGGTTTCGGGAAATCTCCCCCGGGCATATCGCGATGCTGGCGGCAGCGGTGGTTTTTGGCGGCTCTTACCTCTTGGCCAAATTCACCGTGGACGGCACCAATCCGGTTGTGGTGGTGGCGATGCTGTCGCTGTGGGTGACGGCGGGGCTGGCGCCCTTTGCGGCGGCGGTCTGGGTGACGCCGACGCTGGCCGAGCTTGGCATTCTCTTTGCGGTGGCCTGTTTCGCCACGGCGGGGCACTACACGATGACGCTTGCCTTCTCGGCGGCGCCGGTTGCGGTGACGCAGCCGGTGACCTTCCTGCAGCTGATCTGGGCGACGCTTCTGGGCGCGCTGGTGTTTGACGAGGCGATCGACATCTGGGTGGTCTCGGGCGGCGCGCTGATCCTTGGAGCAATCAGTTTCATCACCTGGCGCGAGGCGGTTCTGAAGCGTCGCGCCATCACACCGCCGGTGCCTGCGACCAAGGTCTGAAGGTCCTGCCTGTAGGCAGTTTGGCCGGTCTTACGACAGGGCCAGGTCCACGACTCGGTGTGCCGCGCGCCGTGCGGCTTCGGGATCGACCGGACCTTCGGACTGCGCGGTCTGCAGCCAGACACCGTCCATATAGCACTGCAGGGCCTGCCGCGCGGTTTCAATCTCTGCCTCGGGCAGAAGATGCCGAAGTTCGGCCAGAAAATGGCTGCGCACCCGGGTCCTATTGATGCGGTGCAGCCGCGACAGGCGCGGCGAGTAGGGCGCATTGGCCCAGAACTGCATCCACAGGCTGCATTGCGTCACGGTGAACAGATTGTCGGAAAAGTTCGCATCCATCACCGCGTATAGCCGTTCTTTCGGCGTGCGCGCGGTGGCGTAGCCTTCGACCATGGCGGTCCGCAGCTTGCGCAACAGATGCCGCATCGTGGCTTCCATCAGCCCTTCCTTGGAGCCGAAGTAATAGTTGATCGACGCCGCCGAGGCTCCGGCTTCAGCGGCGATTTCGGCCATGGTCACAACACCATAACCGCGCTTGTGCACGGCAACGATGGTGGCTTCGATCAGCTCTTCGTTGCGGATATCTCGGATGCGTTTTCGTCCCATACCGCAGTTTTGCGTTACATGCGCGCCGGATACAAGCGATGTTATGTAGCTTCAATAACTTGTATGGCGGTACAAAAAAATGTTTGGCTTACCGGCAAGTCGTGGTAGGGCAGAACAGAACCGGGGTGCCGTGCAGATCGCGCGTGGCAGGACCCGCAGCAACAGCTGCCGTTTTCCGGATTGGCCGGAGCTCAGCACAAAATGAAACAGGAGAGGCGCATGACTGCACCCAATATTCTGATCCTGATGGTGGACCAGTTGAACGGGACGTTGTTTCCGGATGGTCCGGTGGACTGGCTGCATGCGCCCAACCTGAAGAAACTGGCGGCGCGCTCGACGCGTTTTGCCAATGCCTATACCGCTTCGCCGCTTTGTGCTCCGGGGCGGGCCAGCTTTATGTCCGGGCAATTGCCCTCGCGCACTGGCGTTTATGACAACGCCGCCGAATTCCGCAGCGATATCCCGACCTACGCGCACCACCTGCGCCGTGCGGGCTATTACACCTGCCTCAGCGGAAAGATGCATTTTGTCGGCC
Organism: Phaeobacter sp. CAU 1743; assembly: GCF_039839315.1. Taxonomy (NCBI): domain Bacteria; kingdom Pseudomonadati; phylum Pseudomonadota; class Alphaproteobacteria; order Rhodobacterales; family Roseobacteraceae; genus Phaeobacter; species Phaeobacter sp. CAU 1743. The sequence continues at coordinate 20,832 of NZ_JBDOQR010000039.1, forward strand.
CTGACCAGCTGCACGGGTTCGAGGAGCGCCTGACCACGGATATCTACCCGGCCGATTTCGGCTGGACGCCGGATTACCGCAAGCCGGGTGAGAGGATCGACTGGTGGTATCACAATATGGGTTCGGTGACTGGGGCAGGCGTCGCGGAAATCTCCAACCAGATGGAATACGACGACGAAGTCGCCTATCACGCCAAGGCCAAGCTTTACGATCTGGCGCGGGGCAAGGATGACCGGCCCTGGGCGATGACCGTGTCCTTTACCCATCCGCACGACCCCTATGTCGCGCGCAAGAAATACTGGGACCTTTATGAGGATTGCGAGCATCTGCTGCCCGAGGTCCCGGCGATGAAGTATGAGGACCACGACGCCCATTCCAAGCGCATCTTTGACGCCAACGACTGGCGCAGCTTCGACATCACCGAAGAAGACATCCGCCGCTCGCGCCGTGCCTATTTCGCCAATATCTCATATCTGGATGACAAGATCGGTGAGATCCTTGAGGTGCTGGAAACCACCCGCCAGGAGGCGATCATCCTGTTCGTTTCCGATCACGGCGACATGCTGGGCGAGCGCGGACTTTGGTTCAAGATGAGCTTCTTCGAAGGCTCTTCGCGCGTGCCGCTGATGATCTCCGCCCCGGATCTGCCCGCCGGGCGTATCGATGCGCCGGTGTCGACGTTGGATGTCACCCCGACGCTGGGTGTTCTGGCTGGGGTGTCGATGGAGGAGATCGCCCCCTGGACCGACGGCGAGAACCTTGTGCCGCTGGCCAAGGGCGAAGAACGCAGCGCACCGGTGACCATCGAATACGCAGCCGAGGCGTCCTATGCGCCGCTGGTGTCGCTGCGCTATGGCAAGTGGAAGTACAACCGCTGCGCGCTCGACCCTGATCAGCTGTTTGATCTGGAGGCCGACCCGAAGGAACTGACCAATCTGGCGGATCACCCCGACCATGCGGGCACCCTGCAAACCCTGCGTGCAAAATCCGAAGCGCGCTGGAACCTGGAACAGTTCGACGCCGAGGTGCGCGCCAGCCAGGCGCGCCGCTGGATCGTCTACGAAGCGCTGCGCCAGGGCGGCTATTACCCCTGGGACTACCAGCCGCTGCAAAAGGCTTCGGAACGTTACATGCGCAACCACATGGATCTCAATGTGGTTGAGGAAAACGCCCGCTTCCCGCGCGGCGAATAACCCAATTTCAAGACTGGACAGGCCACTATCATGACCCATCCCGCAGCCCCCAAGGCCAGCCATTTCATCAATGGCGCCTATGTCGAAAACACCGCTGGGACCGCCATTCCGGTGATCTATGCGGCCACCGGCGAAGAGATCGCCACCGTGCATGCCGCGACGCCCGAGATCGTCGAAGAGGCGCTCGCTTCGGCCCAGGCGGCGCAAAAGGCCTGGGCGAAGATGACGGGTGCCGAGCGCGGCCGTATCCTGCGCCGCGCCGCCGACATCATGCGCGAACGCAATCACGAGCTGTCGGTGCTGGAAACCTATGACACCGGCAAGCCCTTGCAGGAAACGCTGGTGGCGGATGCGACCTCTGGCGCCGATGCGCTGGAGTATTTCGGCGGTCTGGCCGCCAGCCTCACTGGCGAGCATATCCCGCTGGGCGAAGACTGGGTTTATACCGTGCGCGAACCCCTGGGGCTGTGCGTCGGGATCGGCGCCTGGAATTATCCCACGCAGATCGCCTGCTGGAAGGCGGCGCCGGCGCTGGCCTGTGGCAATGCCATGGTGTTCAAACCTTCCGAGACAACGACGCTTTGCGCCCTGAAGGTTGCCGAGATCCTGCACGAGGCAGGCCTACCTGCAGGGGTGTTCAACGTGGTTCAGGGCATGGGCGAAGTTGGCGGAGCCTTGGTTGCCGACCCGCGCGTCGACAAGGTGTCGCTGACCGGATCGGTACCGACTGGCAAAAAGGTCTACGCTGCCGCTGCGGCCGACATGAAGCACGTCACAATGGAGCTGGGCGGCAAGTCACCTCTGGTCATTTTCGACGATGCCGATATTGAAAACGCGGTTGGCGGTGCGATCAACGGCAACTTCTATTCTTCCGGGCAGGTCTGCTCGAACGGCACCCGGGTCTTTGTGCAAAAGGGCATCAAGGAGAAATTCCTCGCGCGGTTGGCCGAGCGGACCAAAGGCGCGGTTCTGGGAGATCCGCAGGACGAGGCGGTCAACTTTGGCCCCATGGTGTCAGAACGGCAGATGGAGATCGTTCTGGGTTATATCGAAAAGGGTAAGGCCGAGGGCGCGCGCCTGATCTGCGGCGGCGAACGTGTGGACCGACCCGGCTATTTCATTGCGCCGACCGTCTTTGCCGATGTGACGGACGATATGGTGATCGCGCGCGAGGAGATCTTTGGTCCGGTGATGTCGGTTCTGGATTTCGAAACCGAGGAAGAGGTGATCGAACGCGCCAATGCCACGGAATTCGGCCTCTCCGCAGGTGTCTTTACTCGTGACTTCACTCGGGCTCACCGGGTGATCGGGGCGCTGGAGGCGGGCAGCTGCTTTATCAACTCCTACAACGACGCGCCGGTCGAGGCGCCCTTTGGAGGGGTCAAGGCCAGCGGTGTGGGGCGCGAGAATTCCAAGGAAGCCATCAAACACTTCAGCCAGGTCAAATCCGTCTATGTGCGCATGGGCGATGTCGAAGCGGCCTTCTGATTGCCCTTCCGGTCAACGCCCACCCACCCGCCCCGTCGCCCGGAAGGGCAATCGGGGCAGGGGGCAGGCCAGGTTTGGACGGGTCGTTGACCGGTGACGGAGAAATGCGATGAACGCTGATTATGTGATTGTGGGCGCCGGATCTGCTGGTTGTGCGCTGGCCTACCGGCTGAGCGAGGCCGGGCACCGGGTGTTGGTGATCGAGCACGGGGGCACCGATATGGGCCCCTTTATCCAGATGCCTGCGGCGCTGTCCTATCCGATGAACATGTCGCTTTATGACTGGGGCTATAAATCCGAACCGGAACAGCATCTGGGCGGACGCGAATTGGTCTGCCCGCGTGGCAAGGTGATTGGGGGCTCTTCCTCGATCAACGGGATGGTTTATGTGCGCGGCCATGCCGGCGACTACAACCACTGGGCCGAAAGCGGCGCCCGGGGTTGGTCCTATGCGGATGTGCTGCCCTATTTCAAACGGATGGAAACCTGGCACGATGGGGGCCACGGCGGCGATCCTGACTGGCGCGGCACCGATGGTCCGTTGCACATCAGCCGCGGCCCGCGCGACAATCCCCTGCACGATGCCTTTGTCGAGGCCGGGCGCCAGGCCGGTTATCCGGTAACCGGAGACTATAACGGCCAGCAGCAGGAAGGCTTTGGCCCGATGGAGATGACTGTCTGGAAGGGACGGCGGTGGTCGGCGGCCAATGCCTATCTTAGGCCGGCCCTGAAGCGCGACACCTGCGATGTCATCCGCGCCCTGGCGCGCCGCATCGTGATCGAAGAGGGGCGTGCCACCGGGGTCGAGGTGGAGCGCGGCGGCAAGGTCGAGGTGATCCGGGCAAACCGCGAAGTGATCGTCTCGGCGTCCTCGCTAAACTCGCCGAAACTGCTGATGCTGTCCGGCATCGGACCGGCGGCCCATCTGGCCGAACACGGGATTGACGTAGTGGCGGATCGTCCGGGCGTGGGGCAGAACCTTCAGGACCACCTTGAGGTCTACATGCAGATGGCCTGCAGCCAGCCGATTACCCTTTACAAATACTGGAACCTTCTGGGCAAAGGTTTGGTCGGGGCGCAGTGGCTGTTCACCAAGACAGGTCTTGGCGCCTCCAACCAATTCGAAAGCGCGGCCTTCATCCGCTCGGACAAGGGGGTTGAATATCCGGATATCCAGTACCACTTCCTGCCGATGGCGGTGCGCTATGACGGTCAGGCCGCCGCCGAAGGGCACGGGTTCCAGGCCCATGTCGGCCCCATGCGATCACCCTCGCGCGGGAATGTCAGCCTGCGTTCTTCCGATCCCAAGGCGGCGCCGAAGATCCTGTTCAACTACATGAGCACCGAGCAGGATTGGGAGGATTTCCGCAAATGCATCCGCCTGACACGGGAGATCTTTTCGCAGGATGCCTTCAAACCCTTCGTCAAGCATGAGATCCAGCCCGGCAATGAACTGCAGAGCGACGATGAGATCGACAGTTTCATCCGCGAGCATGCCGAAAGCGCCTATCACCCCTGTGGCACTTGCAAGATGGGAGCAGAGGATGATCCGATGGCGGTTGTGGATCCCGAATGCCGCGTCATCGGCGTCGATGGCCTGCGGGTGGCGGACAGCTCGATCTTCCCGCGCATTACCAATGGCAACCTCAACGGCCCGTCGATCATGACCGGAGAAAAGGCCGCAGATCACATTCTGGGGCGCCGCCTGCCGTCTTCAAATGCCGAACCCTGGTTCCATCCGGGCTGGCAAGCCGCACAGAGGTAAGCACCTCAATTACTGTTTGATAAGGCCGCCCCCTGCACCACGCAGCGGGGCGGTTTCCTGTTGGATCTGATGCACCTCTGTTTAAAGCGCAGCAGAAATGTTGCTTGCGGGCCTTTGATTTGATCCCGGTCAAAGTGAGGTTTCAAACCAGCATCTAATGTCCTGTCAAGCAATACAGATAAAGGAGCGAACAGATGTCCAACACGCCTCATGAACTGGCCCAGGAATTCCCCGACAAGGCGGAGCTGATCAGCCAGTTGAAACAATCCGATGCGCATTTCGCCAAGCTTGCGGATGAGTATCACGAGGTGAACCGCGCCGTGCACCGTGCCGAAACCAATGTGGAGCCGGTTGAGGAGCTGGCCGAGGTTGAGATGCGCAAGAAACGTGCCGCACTCAAGGACGAAATCTGGAGCCTCCTGTCCGAAAAGGCCTGAAGCACAGAGCGTTGGTAAAAAGTTCCGGGGTCCGCAATGCGGGCCCCATTTTGTGTCAGCTGACCTCGTAGGGCAGTACGCCACGTGCATCCGCATTGATGCTGAGGCGGCGTTCCAGTGGCGGGACAGACCGCTGGTGACAGTCCTTGCGTTCGCAGATACGGCAGGAAATGCCGATCGGCTCGTAAGCGGAGGCATTATTCACATCCAGACTGTCGGCATAGATGAGCGCATCTGCATGGCGCACTTCGCAGCCAAGGGAAATGGCATAGCGCCGCACCGGTGAGCCGAAGGAGCCGCCGGGTTTTGAGACATCATGGGCCAGCGACAGGTAGCGTACCCCATCCGGGGTTTCGGCCAGCTGACGCAGGAATCGGCCCGGCGTTTCAAAGGCCCGGTGTACGTTCCACAGCGGGCAGGCGCCGCCAAAGCGGGCAAACTGCAGCCGTGTGGCAGAATGGCGTTTGGTGATGGTGCCGGCCTGATCCACCCGCACAAAGAAGAAGGGAATGCCCTTGGCGCCCGGCCGTTGCAGGGTCGACAGCCGGTGTGCGACCTGTTCGATCGAGGCGCCGAAATGGGTGGCCAGTCGCTCCAGATCGTGGCGGGTCTCCTGCGCAGCGGCGAGGAACCGGCCATAGGGCATCAGGGCGGCGCCCGCGAAATAATTGGCGAGGCCGATCTTGGCGATGGCGCGGGCTTCGCTGGTCTGGAAGCGGGCAAAATCCAGCGTCGCCTCCAGCAGGCTGTCCTGGCTGAGCAGCGCCACCTGCAGCAGCAGCTGAAATACCTGAGTAGAGGGGGCGCTGCGGTTTGAGAGCCTTAAGGTGCGGCTCTCGGCGTCGTAGCTGCGCAGCCCGGTCATATCCGTCATCTGAACCGTGATCCCGGCGTTTTCCAGCGCCGATAGCGCCGCAGCGCGCACATCTGCCGCGCCAGCAAAGCGTTCTGCGGCCCGGTCCACCGCGTCGATGTAGTTGTCGCAATAATGGAAGAAATCGCGCACTTCCTCCCAGGGGCTGGCCTGGATGCGGGCATCCTCGCGCCCCAGTGCCTCATCAAGAGAGGCAAGCCGTTCGTGGGTCTGCCGGTAGGCCCGGTGCAGCGTCAGGAAGGCACGCGCCAGCGCCGGTGCGTTCGATGCGGTCAGGCGCAGATCGGCTAAGGGCGGCGGGTCATCGGCAAAAACCGGGTCCGCCATCGCCTCGCGCATGTCGCTGACCAGGCGCTCGCTGTCACCGGTGCTCAGCTCGGTGACATCCATGCCGAATTCCTGCGCCAGAGCCAGCACCACGGTGGTCGACACCGGACGGTTGTTGTTCTCCATCTGGTTGAGATAGGGCAGGGAGACACCCAGCTTGGCGGCAAAATCCTTTTGCGTCAGCTCAAGCCGGGTCCGCATTTCGCGCAGCTTGGCTCCGGCATAAAGCTTTTGGGTGGCCATCGGGTCTACCTTTGCAAATCATCTCCACGCTCAGTGTATAATTGCAAACCCGATGGGGCAAGGCGCTAGAGCTGCAGAGATTTTTCCCGCTGGATCACAAGGATGATCGCAAGAAGTCCCAGCACGGCTGTGACAAACATGATAGCAAGCAGCGGCACGGCTGTGGCGCCGGGTACCAGAACCCAGCCCGCCATCGCACTAAGGCCCGCTCCGCCGCCAATCATAATGGCACCGCTAAGGCCCGAGGCAGACCCGGCCAGGTGCGGGCGCACGGAAATCGCGCCCGCAGTGGCATTCGGGATGGCCATACCATTGCCGAGGCCGACGCAAGTCATGAAGCCGAAGAAGGTATAAAGACTGTCCAGCCCGGCCAGCGCGATCCCTAGAGAGATAGCAACGCCGACCCCGTTGATGATACAGCCCCAGAGCACCATACGGTTGACGCCGAAGGCCATGGAAAAGCGCCCGGAAACAAAGTTCCCCAGGAAGTACCCGACTGCGGGCGCGGCAAAACAGATGCCGAGCGTCGCCGGGTCAAGGCCATAGACCTGTGTGCCGACAAAGGGTGCGCCGCCGAGGTAGGCAAAGAAGGCGCCGGAGGCCAGTCCAGAGGCCAGCGAATAACCCCAGAAGCGCGGCGAGCGGAACAGTTCGGGGTATTCCTTGAACTGCGCAAGCAGGGTCTTGCCGCTTTTCTGCGCGGTTTCCCCAAAATCGAAATAGGTCAGCGCGTAGGTGCCCAGTGCCAGCACCACCAGCAGCCAGAAGTTGGCCTGCCAGCCAAAGATCTGGTCCAGAATCCCGCCGATCGCGGGGCTGATCATCGGGACCACAGCCATGCCCATGGTGACATAGCCGATCATGCTGGCAGCCTTGTCGGTGTCATAGATGTCACGCACTGCGGCACGGCTCAGCACCATGGTGGCGGCAATCGCAGCCTGTGCCATTCGGAAGAACAGAAAAATTTCCGCATTCGGGGCAAAGATGCAGCCGAGTGTGGCCATCAGGAACAGGATGATACTGGCAAGAATCACCGGTCTGCGGCCCATCTTGTCCGAAATCGGGCCAACCAGAATCTGCACCACCGCGTTCACCGCCAGATAAAGCGCGACGGAGAGCTGCATCAGCCGGTAGTCGACCTCAAAATATACTGCCATGCCCGGCAGGGAAGGCAGAAAGACATTCATCGCGAGGGCAGAGATGCCTGCCAGAAGGATGAGCGTACCGATATGGGGCGCCGTTCGGGGCGCCCGGGGAGAGATGTTCATGCGCGGAGTAGTTGTCATGCTAAGGGGTTAGTGCAGCAGCGACAAATTGTCTATTGGTGATATTACACACCCCCTGTGCGCGGGCGGGGCCATCAATGTGCCCCGTGCCGAATGGCGATGTCGTCAGATCAGAATGTCGTCGCTAATATCGGCCAGTGTAATGCCCTTGACCAACAGGGTGTCGGCGCCAAAGTCGAACAAAACGCCTTTGTCCGTGTCACTTGCCGCGGCAAGGAGGGTGGCCTGATCGCCGTGGCCAGTGATCTCAAGGCTATCCAAATCATCGGCAAAATCTCTGATCGTGTCGTTGCCGAAGCTGTTGTTGAACACGAACTTGTCATCTCCGCGACCGCCGAACAGCCTGTCATTGCCGGACTGACCGTTCAGGATGTCGTTGCCGCCGTTGCCTTTCAGCGTATCGTTGCCATTGCCGCCGAACAGCCGGTCCCGGTGTCCGCCTCCGCTCAGGAAATCCTTGCTGTTGCCGCCGCGAAGAACGTCCCGTCCGGCGTTGCCTTCCAGATCATCGCGCCCACCCTGGCCAAACAGGCGATCCCGGCTGGCGCCGCCTTCGAGCTGGTCGCTGCCTCTTTGGCCAAAGATCGTGTCCTCTCCGCCGCTGTCCCAGATCGCATCAACGGTATTGGTGCGCGATCCGGTGTAGCGGGTGTCGCCGGTGTTGTAGTCGGCTGAGCCCCAGATGTCCTGCAGCGCCAGGACGTCGAACAGCATCATCGCACCGCTGTCCTGGCCGTTGATCGGGTTGGTAGTGTAGGACATGATGGAATAAAGGTTGCTGTCGTATTCCTCCGGCAGGTTGGCGTCCGGGTCGAATGTGTGCCGCAAGCCCATCGCGTGGCCCAGTTCGTGCAGCAGCAGATTCATTGCATCGGCCGAGGACAGATCGCGGCTCTCGTCAAAGACTACGAAGCCGTCCCATTCGGTAATGGTGGTGTCAAAAAAGCTGACACCGTAACCGCCATAGCCCGAGGTGTTGCCGGACAGGGTGACTGCGCCGACGTTGATATCCGGATCGTCCTCACCGCTGACCTCGGTAAATTCGACGTTCAGAAAACTTTCGATATGCGCCAGCGCGGTCTCGAAATTGGCCTTCTCGGCGGTCGTGAAATCCCGCCAGCCGCTGTAGGTGGTGTCTGTGGGGAGGTCACCCGGCTGCTGCGTGCCGGCATATTGATAGGTAATCTCGAGCCGCGGAGCGCCAGTCGAGTTCATCGGATCGCTGTCGTAAAAGCGGGCGAATTGCAGGGCCTTGATGATTTCCGCTTGGCTCAGCATCTGATCATTTTCCTCACTGGTTACCGGGATCGACGGTTACTGATCAAAAGCTTACTGCCGGGTCGGGGTTGAGGAAAGAGGCGCTAGCCCGCGGTGCGCCAAGACCGGCGGTTTGCAGCCGGATAATGCCGAGGATTTTGCTAAATATGCAAATTTGCTTATGGCGTATGCAAACGATTTGCAAATTTGCGACAAAGGGCTTTGGCCCAGACAGCCCCCGGGCTATTGTCGCCCGGAAATCTATAGGGGACCTGTGCCATGAAAGATATCCTTTCCGAGCTGGAAGAGCGCCGCGACACCGCGCGGCTGGGCGGTGGGCAAAAGCGGATCGATGCGCAGCATGGACGCGGCAAGCTGACAGCGCGCGAACGGATTGATCTGTTGCTGGACGAAGGCAGCTTTGAAGAGTTCGACATGTTCGTCGCGCACCGCTGCACCGATTTTGGTATGGAAAAACAAAAGCCTGCCGGCGATGGTGTTGTCACTGGCTGGGGCACCATCAACGGCCGTATGGTCTATGTTTTCAGCCAGGACTTTACCGTCTTTGGCGGCTCGCTCAGCGAAACCCACGCGCAGAAAATCTGCAAGATCATGGACATGGCCGTGCAAAACGGCGCGCCGGTGATCGGTATCAACGACTCGGGCGGGGCCCGTATTCAGGAAGGCGTTGCCTCGCTGGCTGGCTATGCCGAAGTGTTCCAGCGCAATATCATGGCTTCGGGCGTGGTGCCGCAGATCTCGGTTATCATGGGCCCCTGCGCGGGCGGCGCGGTCTATTCGCCTGCCATGACCGACTTCATCTTCATGGTCAAAGACAGCTCCTACATGTTCGTGACTGGCCCCGACGTGGTGAAAACCGTTACCAATGAGGTCGTCACCGCCGAGGAACTGGGCGGTGCCTCGACCCACACCAAGAAATCCTCGGTTGCCGATGGCGCCTTTGAAAACGACGTCGAAGCACTGGCCGAAGTGCGCCGCCTGGTGGATTTCCTGCCGCTCAACAACCGCGAAAAGCCTCCGGTGCGCCCCTTCTTTGATGAGCCGGGCCGGATCGAGGAAAGCCTTGATACCCTGATCCCAGAAAACCCGAACACGCCCTACGACATGAAGGAACTCATCACCAAGGTCGCGGACGAAGGTGATTTCTACGAGATCCAGGAAGATTTCGCCAAGAACATCATCACAGGGTTTATTCGCCTCGAAGGGCAGACCGTGGGTGTTGTCGCCAACCAGCCAATGGTTCTGGCCGGTTGCCTCGATATCGACTCCAGCCGCAAGGCAGCGCGTTTCGTGCGCTTCTGCGATTGTTTCGAAATCCCGATCCTGACGCTGGTCGACGTGCCGGGCTTCCTGCCGGGCACCACGCAGGAATATGGCGGCGTCATCAAGCACGGTGCCAAGCTGCTGTTTGCCTATGGTGAGGCGACTGTTCCAAAAGTGACCGTCATCACCCGCAAGGCCTATGGCGGTGCCTATGACGTGATGGCCTCCAAGCACCTGCGCGGCGATTTCAACTACGCTTGGCCCACGGCCGAGATCGCTGTGATGGGCGCCAAGGGCGCGACCGAAATCATTCACCGCGCCGATCTGGGTGACGCAGACAAGATCGCGGCTCATACCAAGGATTACGAAGACCGCTTCGCCAATCCCTTTGTGGCGGCGGAACGCGGCTTCATCGACGAGGTGATCATGCCGCAATCCACCCGCAAGCGGGTCAGCCGGGCCTTCGCGAGCCTTCGTAACAAGAAGCTCGAGAACCCGTGGAAGAAACACGACAACATCCCGTTGTGATCTGCTGATGGCGCGTTCGTGGCATATCCTGCGCGAGGAGGGGGCTCTGACACTCTGTCGGCAGCGCCCACCTCGGTTCGATGTGGCGGTGGCCGCGGATCTGCCCAAGGCGGATCCGTTACGGCTGGCGCATCAGATCCGGCAGGATATGTGGCGGGCGTTGCAAGACGTGCGGGGGTTCTCTCCGGTGGTTCGGGTGGCGCAGACCGCCGAGGGCGTCAGGGTGACGGCTGGCGGTCGCGTCCTGGGGCTGGTGTCTCCGGTGCTGGCCGAGCGGATTGAAGCTGTGCTGGAAAAACCGGCAAACCGCGGGCGCTGGCTGCGCCACGCGGCGCGCGGGCAGGGGGCGGATCTGTGACTTTCCTGATGTGCGCCCTTTCCGGTAGTCCTGCGCGAGTGGTGGGAGAGGCAATGCCCCACAGCTCTGCATATGCGTGTACGGGGTTTGTGCGGCGCCAAAGAATGCCGCTTGGGCAAATCATTTTGCACAAATTTGTAACAACGTTTGACACGAAGGGCGAATCGGCTCCATGATCCGGCTCATCGGCATAAGGACAGCGCGCGCCGCGTGCGCAGCGCCTGCAGCCCCGGCAGGAGGAGCCCATCGTTTTTGGGGTCGGGGCTGCGGATATTTTGTGGCCGTCGTTTCTGGTTTCCTGAATATGCTCGCAGCGTCTGCCGCTTCGGCAGGTGAGGCCGGAGTGGCGCCGATTTCCGTACCTTCTGGTCAGCCGGTCACCCTGTCTGAAGTGCTGCTGGATCGTGACCCTGGTGCACTGTGGCTGCGCTTGCGTTTCGTGGCGCCGCAGATTTCCCGCAATGGCGGCACAGCCACCCATGATCAGGCGATGGCGGATATGGATCACCTGTGCCAGGAGCTGGCACTCTCCTATATGCAGGAACACGCGCTGCAGCCGGAACGTATCGTCATCTCATTTGCCGATCGCGCTGTGCCCTTTGGTGTGCAGGATCCCGCCGCCACCCAGTATTTCGAAGCCTATCGTCCGAGTGGCGACACCTGCATCTGGGAGGGTTTCTGATGTATCTACAAGATCTTGCGACCCTCGACTGTAGTGCACCTTTGCCTGCGGCTTTGCGATCACAAAGCTACCGCTCCGCGTGTTTTCGATGTGAAAAGACCTGTCATTCGGCTATGATGCAGCTGGGCGGCGTAAATGCCGTCCGCATATTGAGGTCGAACCCTGCAGAGGTACTTCCCTCGGCGGGTTTCAGGACAATAATCAGGAGACAGAAATGTCCAAGAGCATCAAGCTTTTCACGCTGGCTGGTTTGCTGGCGACCGTCGCTGCATGCGGCTCAAAAGAAGAAGAATTTGTCGTGGTGGAGCCCGAGCCCATCTCGGTCGAACCGACCTACACCGGCAAATACAAGTAACATCGTCAGGGGTCCGGCCCTGTGGCCGGCCCCAGTCGCCGCGCGGGGTGCCGGACTGGAGGCATCACCATGCTGAAACACCGCGGGTTTCCCGGCCGTCTTCCGGGTACCGATTTCCAGTTCACCATTCGTCGTCCAAACCCCAAAGGGGTCACGCCGATCACTCAGCGTGAGCGGTTCCGCGACCGGCGTCCGCCGGACCGCAGGGCCGATGCGGCCTTTATGCGGGCGCTGTGGGAGAATTTTGGCGACCAGCCTTTCGAACGGGGCAACCTTGATGCCGGGCGGCTGAGCTGGCTGTTCGGGCGCGAAGTCGTGGCCGCCGAAGAGCCCTTTGATCCCGAAGATTACGAGGCACTGCTTGTCATCGATGTGGATGTCGCGCGCCTGTCCTTCCCTGAAGCCTTTGACGGGACCGCAGACTGATGGCTCTGGCGGGCTACCATATCACGGCGCTGCGCAACTGCGCGGCAGCCCCGGTGACTGGTGGTCCGTCCGCCCGCCTGTTTGGCGGCCAATGCCGGGATTCTGTGCGCTGCGTCGGCGTGAATTCGCACATGGGGCGCGCCTTTCAGCGGGAAGCTGCGCAGTCAGTGGCGTTGCAGAACACCGGGCTTTCCACCCCTGCCAATAGCTGCATTCTGGATGTGACAGTACGGAATGCTCGCGCTGTCACGCATCTGTTCCAGTCCCTTGACTTGGATGGGCAGGACCGCGCCCCCATCCGCGGCCTGCCTCTTTTTTTGCGGCGCAACATTTGCCTGTTCCTTGAGTGCATCCAGTGCGCGGAACCCCGCCACAGGCTGCGGGAAAGCGGGCGGTCCATCGCTCATTCCGGCACCCAGAGGCCCCGCGCGTTGCGGCTCGTTGGGCGTCCTGCAATCTTCTCTGGCCAGATAAATTCGGTCAGAAAAGGAAAACGGCAATGCAGGCAACACGGATACTCTCGCTCCTGGCCCTGTGCGGCGGATTGGCGGCCTGTGGGCAGTCAACCGGCGAGCAGGTCGTCTATGGCGCCAGCGCAGGCGCGCTCGGCTCGCTTTTGCTCGACGGCAACCCGGTTACCGGCGCCGCTGTTGGCACAGCTGCAAATCTCATCTACTGCAAGGAAAACCCTGGCAAATGCTGATCGCATCGCCGCGGCCCTTGCCCTGACATTCCGGCCCCTTGAGGCCGGTTCAACCACCGCGCAGATGCCGCGCCCGGGTGCGTCCCGGGGGCGGCGTCCTGCATTCCGGCTCAAAAGAGAACAAGGGACTGCCAATGTTTGATAAGATCCTGATCGCCAACCGGGGCGAGATCGCCTGCCGCGTCATCAAGACGGCGCGCAAAATGGGCATCAAGACCGTTGCCATCTATTCTGATGCGGACAAGCAGGCGCTGCATGTTCAGATGGCGGATGAGGCCGTGCACATCGGCCCGCCGCCCGCGAACCAGTCCTATATCGTGATCGACAAGGTCATGGACGCCATCCGTCAGAGCGGCGCCCAAGCGGTGCATCCCGGCTATGGCTTCCTGTCTGAAAACTCCAAATTCGCCGAGGCGCTGGCCGCCGAGGGCGTCGCCTTTGTTGGCCCCCCCGTAGGGGCCATCGAAAGCATGGGTGACAAGATCACCTCCAAGAAGATTGCCCAAGAGGCAAACGTCAGCACGGTTCCCGGCTACATGGGCCTCATCGAGGACGCCGATGAGGCGGTGAAGATCTCGAACGAGATCGGCTACCCGGTGATGATCAAGGCCTCTGCCGGCGGCGGCGGAAAGGGGATGCGGATCGCCTGGAACGACGAGGAGGCCCGCGAAGGTTTCCAGTCCTCCAAGAACGAGGCGGCGAACTCTTTTGGCGATGACCGGATCTTTATCGAGAAATTCGTCACACAGCCACGCCACATCGAAATTCAGGTGCTCTGCGACACCCACGGCAACGGCATCTATCTGGGGGAGCGCGAATGCTCGATCCAGCGCCGCAACCAGAAGGTCGTCGAAGAGGCGCCGTCGCCCTTCCTTGATGAAGCCACCCGCAAGGCGATGGGCGAGCAGGCCGTCGCCCTGGCCAAGGCGGTGGGCTATGCCTCTGCCGGTACGGTGGAATTCATCGTTGATGGCGACAAGAACTTCTATTTCCTGGAAATGAACACCCGCCTGCAGGTGGAACACCCCGTGACCGAGCTGATCACTGGCGTTGACCTGGTGGAGCAGATGATCCGTGTCGCCGGTGGTGAGCCGCTGAGCATTACTCAGGATGATGTGAAACTGACGGGCTGGGCGATTGAAAACCGCCTTTACGCCGAAGATCCCTATCGCAACTTCCTGCCCTCCATCGGTCGTCTGACCCGTTATCGTCCCCCGGCAGAGCAAGCCTCTGGCCCGCTGCTGGAAAACGGCAAATGGCAGGGCGAAGCGCCCGAAGGCCCCGTCGCAGTGCGCAACGACACCGGCGTCTATGAGGGCGGCGAGATCTCCATGTATTACGATCCGATGATCGCCAAGCTTTGCACCTGGGCGCCGACCCGTGAGGCAGCGATTGCGGCCATGCGTGATGCGCTGGACGGGTTCGAGGTTGAGGGCATCGGTCACAACCTGCCGTTCCTGTCGGCTGTGATGGATCATCCGAAATTCGTTAGCGGCGACATGACCACCGCCTTTATCGCCGAAGAGTACCCGGACGGGTTTGAAGGCGTCGAACTGCCCGAGGCAGAGCTGCGCCGCATCGCGGCTGCCACAGCAGCCATGCACCGCGTCGCCGAAATCCGCCGCACTCGTGTGTCGGGCCGTATGGACAACCACGAACGCAAGGTGGGAACCGATTGGGTGGTGACGCTTCAGGGCCAGTCCTTCGATGTGACAATCGAGGCAGATCCCTCCGGCTCCACCGTGCGCTTTGCCGACGGGGAAACGGTCCGGGTGGCTTCGGACTGGACGCCGGGCGATCAGCTGGCGCGGGTTTCTACGGATGACAGCGGACTGGTTCTGAAGGTTGGCAAGATCTCTGGCGGCTTCCGTATCCGCAGCCGCGGCGCCGATCTGAAGGTGCACGTGCGCACGCCGCGTCAGGCGGAACTCGCGCGCCTGATGCCCGAGAAGCTGCCGCCGGACACCTCCAAGATGCTGCTCTGCCCAATGCCTGGCCTGATCGTGAAGGTCGATGTCGAGGTTGGCCAGGAAGTGCAGGAAGGCCAGCCGCTTTGCACCGTTGAAGCGATGAAAATGGAAAACATCCTGCGCGCCGAACGCAAGGGGATTGTGTCCAAGGTCAACGCAAGCGCCGGTGACAGCCTCGCTGTGGACGATGTCATCATGGAGTTCGAATAAGGTGCAGCAGGGGGCAGCCATACTTGCCGGAGGGTTTGCGGGGCGATCTGCCGCGCGAGTCCGCCTGCGAGGCCGGACAGGGCATCGCCCTGAGGCCGGGGCTGCCCTTTTTTGTGCGGGGTATGACAACCCATGCACGAATTCTTCAGAATTGGCTGGCAGATTGATCCGGACGGGGCGATGGGCCCGCGACCGCTCCTGCATGGTGGGGGCGGTTTCGTGCCGCGTCCAGCCCGCACGCGAGAGGTATCAAGGGTTTCCGGAGGCGCCACATGATCCGCATTGCTGTCAGTCTGCTGTCGGGCCTTTTGGTGCTGGGGGCCTGTGCGCTGGACAAGGAAGAGGAAGTGCGCGCTCAGATCGCGCCCTGGGTCAAGCTGGGCGAGACCTATTTCTTCGAATCCTCAAGCAGTTGCACTGCGGCGGTCTTCTACATCGAAAGCCCGCGCATCAGCTCGTTGGTGTCCCGGGCACGGTCGATGGCGACGGGCATGAATATGCTCTCGGCAGGCAAACCGGTCTATTTCGATGTTCGGGGCAAAACACCCAACGCGCTGACCGAGGAAATCATGTCTCGCGATCTGCCGCAGGGGATCAGCGTGCTGAACTCCGGTTTGGCTGGGGCACACTGCATGACCGAATTGGTCAAGGGCGTCTATTATCAGGCCATCATGAACCCGACTTCGCAGCTGATTTTCGTGCCGGATGGCGATGCGATGATCGTGCTCGACCGGCAGGCCGGGGCGCTGATCTACGTGCGTGGCAGCGGCTGACGCCTCAGCTGCCGCGGCGTTCTTCGACCTCGCGCAGGCGCGATGGGAATTTGTCGATGGTCCGGGTCAGCTCCCGCACTGTCCAGGGATGCGGTTTTCGCAGTTTCACACCGCCGTCTTTGCCCACCAACACCAGCATAAAGCCGCGCGGGCGCAGTTTCTTGCGCAGGTCGGACCGCGCGCTTGGATCGGTGTCGGTCAGAACAACCACGTCCCGGTCCAGCAAATCCGCCGCACGTTTTGCCAGCCGTTCCATTTGGTCGTGGAATCGCGGATCCTCAGGGCTGTCGGCAAAGACCACAACGGGCCGTTTGTGCCACAGGAAATCGCTCAGATCGCCTTTGTACTCCGGTTCGATCCACCCTGTGGTATCGGCGGTGGTTGCTTCCTCGGCGCTGGCACCGGCTGCAATGGTGGCGCAGGGAAGAAAAGCTGTCAGAACAAGGGCTAGGATTGGTTTCATGATCTCTCCTGTTGCTGTCAATATATGCCGCGCCAGTGCGAATGCGATGGCCGAATGTGTTCGAGCCGAAAAAAATTCAGAGGACATTAACCGCTTTGAGAGGGTGAAGAGGGCATGATCCGTCCGTCTCCCTCTGATGGTCCGCAAAAACGGACCCCGTCCAAAGGACTGGAAAAGCGATGCAAGTAATTGTTCATGTCGGTGCTCATCGGTGCGCCACCACCTCGTTTCAGGATTATATGCGGTTCAATGCCGCCGCGCTGGCCGAACAGCGGCTGGAGGTCTGGGGCCCGGATCTGACCCGGGACGGGCTGTTTCACGGCATTCAGCCAACCCCGGCCGTGGGCAGCGCTGCGGCGGCGTCTAAACGGGCGCGTGGGCGGCTTCGGATGCGTCTGGACCAGAGCCGCGATGCGGGTACCGAGCAGTTGCTGATCAGCGACGAGAACATGATCGGCAGCGTGCGGGAAAACCTGCGACTTGCCGGGCTCTACTGCGGGATCGGAGAGCGTCTGGCGCGCTTCAACGAAGCCTTTGATGGCAGGGTGTCGGTGCTGGCGGTGAACCTGCGCAGCCTCGAAGCTTACTGGACCTCGGCGCTGACCTATGCGGTGGCGCGCGGGCATCGGGTGCCTGCGACAGGGCAGCTGAACCGGCTGCTGGAAAGCACCCGCAGCTGGCGTGATGTGCTGACCGACATGGCCTGTAGCATGCCGGATACTGAAATCCGGGTGCTGCCCTTTGAAACCTTTGGGGGCCGCCCCGAGTTGCAGCTGGAGCTGCTGACCGGGTGCAAGGCGCCACGCGAAAACGCCCGCATGCGCCATGCGGCGTCCCCGCGACTGGAAGAACTGCGCGGCATGATCCCGACCTCGGCCGCCCGGAGCCTGCCCGAAGGAGAGGGTCGCTGGCGCCCCCTGGACGAGGTGCAAAGCGCGGTGCTGCGCGAGCGTTACGCTGATGATCTCATGTGGCTGGCCTCGGGCGCCGATGGCCTGGCCCGTATTATGTATGACCCGGAAAAACAGGTGGCGGGACAAAACCCGCTCCGTACCGACTTGACGAGAGGAAGACCCCATGACGAAGACAGACGATTGGCGGGCTCTGGCTGAAAAAGAGCTGCGTGGCCGCCCGCTTGAGGACCTGACCTGGCAGACGCTCGAAGGGATCGACGTCAAGCCGCTTTATACCGAGGAAGACACCAAGGCGCTGCCCCATATGGGCACGCTTCCAGGGTTCGGCCCGTTCACGCGCGGCGTGAAGGCGACCATGTACGCAGGCCGCCCCTGGACCATCCGGCAATACGCCGGTTTCTCGACCGCCGAGGAAAGTAACGCATTCTATCGCCGCAACCTGGCCGCCGGTCAGCAGGGCGTTTCGGTTGCCTTCGACCTGGCCACCCACCGCGGTTATGACAGCGACCACCCCCGCGTGGTGGGCGATGTCGGCAAGGCCGGCGTTGCCATCGACAGTGTCGAGGACATGAAAATCCTCTTTGACGGTATCCCGCTCGACAAGGTCTCGGTGTCAATGACCATGAACGGCGCGGTGATCCCGATCCTGGCGAACTTCATCGTCGCAGGTGAAGAGCAGGGCCACGACAAGAGCCTGCTGGCGGGCACCATTCAGAACGACATTCTGAAAGAGTTCATGGTGCGCAACACCTATATTTATCCGCCCGCACCCTCGATGCGGATCATTTCGGACATCATCGAATATACGTCGAACGAGATGCCGAAATTCAACTCCATCTCGATCTCGGGCTACCACATGCAGGAGGCCGGCGCGAACCTGGTGCAGGAGCTGGCCTATACGCTGGCGGATGGGCGCGAATACGTGCGTGCCGCGATCGAGGCCGGGATGGATGTGGACAAATTCGCAGGCCGCCTGTCGTTCTTCTTTGCCATCGGCATGAACTTCTTCATGGAGATCTCCAAACTGCGGGCCGCGCGTACCCTGTGGCACCGGGTGATGACCGATTTTGGCGCCAAGAGTGACCGGTCGAAAATGCTGCGCACACACTGCCAGACCTCGGGCGTGTCTCTGCAGGAGCAGGATCCCTATAACAACGTGATCCGCACCGCCTATGAAGCGATGTCGGCTGTCCTCGGCGGCACCCAGTCGCTGCACACCAACGCGCTGGACGAAGCGATTGCCCTGCCGACGGATTTCTCGGCTCGTATCGCCCGTAACACCCAGTTGGTGCTGCGGGAAGAAACCGGCGTCACCAATGTGGTCGACCCGCTGGCCGGTTCCTACTACGTGGAAAGCCTGACGAATGAGCTGATCGACAAGGCCTGGGCCCTGATGGAAGAGGTCGAGGAAATGGGCGGCATGACCAAGGCGGTCGCCTCTGGCATGCCCAAGCTGCGCATCGAAGAAAGCGCTGCCCGTCGCCAGGCGATGATCGACCGCGGCGAAGAGGTGATCGTCGGCGTCAACAAGTACCGCAAGGAAAAAGAAGACCCGATCGACATTCTGGACGTGGATAACGTCAAGGTCCGCGAAAGCCAGATCGCGCGGCTGGAAAAGATCCGCGCCACCCGCGACGATGCGGCCTGCACGGCTGCCTTGGATGAAGTCACCCGCGTGGCCAAGGAAGGTGGCAACCTTCTGGCCGCCGCAGTCGAAGCTGCCCGCGCCCGGGCTTCGGTCGGAGAGATCAGCATGGCGATGGAAAAGGAATTCGGCCGTCACAGCGCCGAGGTGAAAACCCTGGCCGGTGTGTATGGCGCCGCGTACGAAGGCGACGAAGGTTTTGCCGCGATCCAGAAATCGATCGATGAATTCGCTGCAGATGAAGGACGCCGTCCGCGTCTTCTGGTGGTGAAAATGGGGCAGGACGGTCACGACCGCGGCGCCAAGGTGATCGCGACCGCCTTTGCTGATATCGGTTTTGACGTCGACGTAGGCCCGCTGTTCCAGACCCCGGATGAGGCCGCACAGGATGCCATCGACAACGATGTGCATGTGGTCGGGATCTCCAGCCAGGCCGCAGGTCACAAGACGCTGGCACCGCAGCTGGTTCAGGCGCTGAAAGAGCAAGGCGCAGAGGATATCATCGTGATCTGCGGCGGTGTTATCCCGCAGCAGGACTATCAGTTCCTCTATGACAATGGCGTCAAGGCGATCTTCGGCCCCGGTACCAATATCCCCGAGGCGGCGCAGGATATCCTGAAACTGATCCGCGAGGCGCGCAGCTGATCCTTGCGGTCAGCGCGTTGGCCTGAAAAAGAGACACCCGGTGCCCCGTGGCGCCGGGTTTTCTGTTTCAGCCGCCTTCCCCTCGTCAGGATCAGCGGTGCGTCCGGTTCTCCCATACTGAATAACCGCCCACGCCAAAATCCGCATCTGGCGCCTCATCCAGCATATGCAACATCTCGATGGAATGGCCGTCCGGATCCTTGAAATAGACAGAGACCGCGGGCATCCAGCCTAGAACTACAGGCTCATCCGCCGGTGCGCCATTAAATCCAAGCGGTGTGATACCCTGGGCGGGCAGGCGCTCAAAGGACTGAAGTACCGCCTCTTTCGTGGCGCGAAAGGCAAAATGCAGCTGCATGCTCAGGGGCGCGCTGCCCGCGCCCCAAAGCCCCAGCATCCCGGTTTCTTTTGGCCCGGCCCAGAGAAACACGACATTGCGCTCCGGCAGCCGCCGGGCCAGCGGCAACCCCAACTGGCCGCAATAAAACGCCAGCGACTGGTCCAGATCCCGCACCGGCAGGTGGGTTTCATAGATGCCAAGGATATGTTGAGCGGCCCATTGTTCCGGGGGTAGTTGGTCGTGCATGATCTTCTCCGGTTCCGGCGGGGCGCGGCCCCGCGGGTCTTTGCTGTATGTCATGATGCGCGTTTCTACGCGGCGCGAGGCCGGGCAGGGCGCCTGATGATTCCAAGCCTAATTTCTGAAGTTGACTTTAGATCAAGCTGAAATCGGCCCCCCCAGTCAGACCCGCGATGTTGCTAAGCGCCCTTCGGCTCAGGTGGCGGGTTTCCTTCCGCTGGGAATTTGCTAGGGTCCGCGCGAAAGACAACGACACAAATCAGTCGCAACAGGGGCTTAGCCATGGAACTGGATCACATTGCCGTCGCCGGTGAAACGCTTGCGGAGGCCACGGCCCATGTCGAAGCCGCGCTTGGCGTGCCGCTTCAGACAGGCGGGCAGCACCCGGTATTCGGCACGCACAACCGGCTTTTGGGGCTGGCCGACGGGCTTTATCTCGAGGCCATCGCCATTGATCCCGAGGCAACGCCGGAACGCAGCCCGCGCTGGTTCGATCTCGATAGTTTCACCGGGGCTCCGCGCCTGACCAACTGGATCTGCCGCGCAACCGGCCTGCCGGAATTGCTGGAGCGGATGCCGGATGGGGCCGGGATCCCGGTGCCGCTGACCCGAGGCGATCTGGTCTGGGATATGGCAGTGCCCGCCGATGGCAAGCTGCCTTTTGACAATCTGTTTCCGGCGCTCATCGAATGGCACAGCGCCCATCCCGCGCCCCGGCTGGAGCAGCAAGGCTGCGCGTTGCGGCGCCTTGTGATCGCGCATCCCGATGCGGCCGATCTTGAAGCGCTTTTGCCGCTCAACGACGGTCGGTTGGTGTTTGAAACCGGACCTGCTGCCATGGAGGCAGAATTCGACACGCCGCACGGTATTCGTCTGCTGCGTTAAAAAATCACCTGTTTCCGGTGCCTGTGGTCCTGACAGGTCGCGCAAACCGCATTAGGCTTTTCTTATGTCTCTTTGGAGCCGCATATCTGATGCGCTGGGCGCGCTGGCCAAGGGTGAAAGCCTGGCGGATGTTTTTGACCGCCTGCGGGCGCCACCTGAACGTACCGTGGGTTTTGCCGTCGCGGTGATCGCGCTGGGGGCCAAGATGGCCAAGGCGGACGGGCAGGTCACCCGGGACGAGGTGACCGCCTTTCGCGAGGTGTTCCAGATCGCCCGCGATGACGAGGCAGGCGCGGCGCGGGTCTTCAACATGGCGCGCACCGATGTGGCGGGCTATCAGGACTATGCGGCGCGTATCCAGCGCATGTTTGCCAATGATCCGGCGACCCTTTGCGATCTGATGGAAGGACTGTTTCACATCGCGCTGGCAGATGGCTTCTATCATCCCGGCGAGAATGAGTTTCTGGAAGAGGTCAGCCGCATCTTCGGTCAGACTCCGCAACAGTTCACCGCCCTGCGCGCGCGGTTTGTGACCGATGCGCCAAAGGATCCCTACACGGTGCTGGGGGTGTCGGCGGATATGCCGATTGATGAAATCCGCAAGCACTGGCGCAAGCTGGTGCGGGAAACCCATCCCGATGCGATGCTGGCTCGGGGCGTCCCCGAAGAGGCGGTGCGTCTGGCGGAAAAGCGGATGATCGACATCAACCGCGCGTGGGACGAGATCAACGGATGCGGGGCACATGCGGCTGGTCACCTATAATATCGAGTGGTTTTCACACCTCTTCGACAAGAATGACCAGCTTATTCTGGACAATAAGCCCTCGGGGCGGCACGGGGTGGATCGCTATACCCAAGGGGTATCGCTGGCGCATGTTTTCCAGACGCTTGATGCCGACGCGGTGATGGTGATCGAGGCGCCCAATACCGGGCGGCGGCAGCGGACCGTGCGCGCTCTTGGCGCTTTTGCCGCCGAAGCGGGGCTGCGCGCCAACGAGGTGATCAGCGGCTTTGCCACCGATACCCATCAGGAAATCGCCCTGATGTACGACCCAGCGGTACTGAGCGCCGAACACGATGCCCGGAGCAGCAAGGAAGCGCCGCGTTTCGATACCCGTTTCGAGCTGGACCTCGACACCGATTCCATCCCGGAACATGTGCGGTTTTCAAAGCCGCCGCTGGAGCTGAACGTCACGACAGCCGGGGGGAAGACCCTGCGGATGATCGGCGCGCACCTAAAGTCCAAGGCGCCCTATGGGGTGAAGGGGCATGACGCCATCATCCAGCGCGCTATTGAGAACCGGCGCACGCAGTTGGCACAGGCGATCTGGCTGCACCGGCGCATTGCCGATCATATCGCGGCAGGGGATGATCTGATCCTGATGGGCGATCTGAACGATGGTCCGGGTCTGGATGAATACGAGCGCCTATTCGGGCAATCCTCGGTTGAGATTATCATGGGGCAGGATCTGACCGACCCCCATGCCGAAAGCCTGAAAAAGCCCCGGCCAGGCATCGTGCCCAGCACCGCGCGGTTTTATGATGAGGAAAAGAAACGGTTCTTCCGGGCGTGCCTTGACTATGTGATGATTTCACAAAGCCTGACGGCCTATAATCCTCGCTGGCGGATCTGGCACCCGTTCGAGGACGCTGATTGCTATGCCGATGAGGTCCTACGCGAGGCGCTGCTCATGGCCTCGGATCATTTCCCTGTCAGCCTCGATATCGATCTGACTTAAAATCATCGCATAGGAAGCTTATATTGGACCCATGAAACGGTTTTTACATGTAAGTGCCGCCTGCCTGCTGTGCCTGTCCGCCCCTGTGGCGGCGCAGGAGAGCGAGGAGAATGGTAAGGGTTTGATGGAAAAAGGCGCTGAGCTGTTCTGGGAAGGGCTGCGCAAGGAAATGGCCCCCGCGCTGGAAGATCTGGAAGGGTTGGCCGCAGAAATCGGCCCCTCCATGCGGGAATTTCTGTCCGAGATGGGACCGGCGCTGGCAGCCATTGCGGCCGAGGTCGAGGACTGGAGCAGCTACGAGCTGCCGGAAATCCTGCCCAATGGCGATATCATCATCCGCAAGAAGCCAGAGGCGCCCTCTCCTGAAGAGAAAGACGAAGTCCCGGAGAACGGCGTTACCGATCTCTAAGAGTCTGATTCAAAACTTTTCGAGTGAATTCATTGTCTTGCGAGCATCCGCGTGACGCGGCGGATGTGTGCGATTGTGACCCAAGCTGCCGCGCTGGCGATGGATTTTTCCCAATCCTTC
>NZ_JBDOQR010000004.1:0-139406 GCF_039839315.1 Phaeobacter sp. CAU 1743
CCCTCACGGGCATGCTGGCTGCGGGTGAGTTCGGTCCAGGCCATCGTGGTCTCCGTTCAGTGTCGTACCCGAACAGAAACACAACCTCCTGAACTCACTCAATTAGTTTCAAATCGGGCTCTTAGACCTCGATATTGGTCAGCATTTTCATCACGAACAGGTTCACCGCCAGCATAATCCCGACGAAAAAACAGGCGGGGATGAACCAGGGGTGATCCAGAACATTGTCGTAATAGTTTGGGTCCTTCAGAAGAATGCCCCCCAGCGCCAGCAGTGGAAAGGCAGAGAGGAACTTACCCGACCACTGCGCCTCGGCGGTAATCGCCTTCACTTTGCGGAACAGGCGGAAGCGGGCGCGGATCACCTTGGCCAGACCGGCCAGAACCTCGGCCAGATTGCCGCCAGATTGCTGTTGAATGGTGACGGCAACCGCCAGGAACCGGAGATCCTGCATGTCCAGCCGTTCGGCCATTTCTTTCAGCGATTCACCCACGTCACGTCCATAGGCGGCTTCATCGGCAATCATGCCGAACTCAGAGGCAAGCGGGTCTTCGATTTCGTTCGAGACGATTTGAATGGCCGAGGTGAAAGGATGGCCGACCCTCAGCGAACGCACCATCAGTTCGACCGCGTCCGGCAGTTGTTCCTCAATCATCGCCATACGTTTGGTGGCCTTCTTGTTGACCCAGAAGAAGACCCCGCCAACGCCGATTATGGTGGATCCCAGTATGCGCACCGGAAATGGCGCGGCGGTGCCGACGCTGAGCCCGACAAAGGCGATGACAGCAACCAGCCCCATGATCATGATCAACTGCCTGGGCGTGAAGGCGATCGCGGCCTTTTGCGCTCGGTCGGCCAAGAGCGAGTAAAGCGGGATGGTTTGCGATTTGCCGTGCTGTTTCAGCTCTTTGCGCAGCTGTTCCAGTACCTGTTCGCGGGTATTGCCCTTCTCCATCATTTCCAGACGACGGCTGACCCGGCTGTTGAGCCGGATGGATTTGCCAAAGACGACCAGGTAGATGCCTTCGACCAGCACGATGACGCCGACGAAAATCAGCCCGTAGATCAGCGGTTCGATAGGGATTTGCATCAGATCACCTCCATCCGCGTAGGCTCATAGATCGACGGCGGCAGGTCATAGCCCCACAAACGGAAGCGTTCGGAATAGTGGCTGCGTACGCCGGTGCCGGTGAAATGGCCGATGATCTTGTTTTCCGGGGTCAGCCCGACGCGTTGGAAGCGGAAGATCTCCTGCATGGAAATCACATCACCTTCCATGCCGGTGATTTCGGTGATCGAGGTCATCCGGCGCGAACCATCCTGCAGGCGTGAGGCCTGAACGATCACGTTCACCGCGCTGGCGATCTGGCTGCGCACCGCCTTGATCGGCATTTCAATCCCGGCCATGGCGATCATGTTCTCAAGGCGCGAAATCCCATCGCGGGCCGAGTTGGCGTGGATCGTGGTCATCGATCCGTCGTGGCCGGTGTTCATCGCCTGCAGCATGTCGATGACCTCTTCACCGCGGGTTTCGCCGACGATAATCCGGTCCGGGCGCATCCGAAGGGCGTTTTTCAAACAGTCGCGCGGGGAAACCTCGCCTTTGCCTTCGACGTTCGGCGGGCGGCTCTCCATGCGGCCCACATGGGTCTGCTGCAGCTGGAGTTCGGCGGTATCCTCAATGGTGAGGATGCGTTCCGAATCGTCGATAAAGCTGGACAGCGCGTTGAGCGTGGTGGTCTTGCCCGAACCGGTACCGCCCGAGACGATCACGTTCAGCCGGGTCGACACGGCAGCTTGAAGATAGGCGGCCATTTCCTCGGTGAAGGCGCCGAAGTTCACCAGATCGTCGATGCCGAGCTTGTCTTTTTTGAATTTCCGGATCGAAACCAGCGATCCGTCAACCGCAACTGGCGGGACCATGGCATTGAAACGGGAGCCATCGGCAAGGCGGGCGTCCACATAGGGGTTGGATTCATCGACCCGCCGACCCACAGCCGAGACGATCTTGTCGATGATCCGCATCAGGTGCTTTTCATCTTTGAAGGTCACATCCGACAGTTGCAGCTTGCCTTCGCGCTCGACAAAGATCTGCTGCGGCCCATTGACCAGGATATCACTGACGGTTTCGTCCTGAAGCAGGGTTTCTAGCGGCCCCAGACCGGTGACCTCGTCATACAGCTCCTTGTTGAGCGTCATGCGGTCTTCGCGGTTGAGGGCGATACCCTTTTCTTCAAGGATTTCGCCGGCGATCTGCGAGATTTCGGTGCGCAATTCCTTTTCGCTGGCTTTTTCAAGGGCTGCGAGGTTCAGGTTTTCCAGAAGTTCACGGTGCAGCTGCACCTTGATTTCACCCAGCCGTTCTTTGCGCTTGCGGTCCCTGTCCGCCTGCGGCGCTTCGGCCTTGGCGCGCGTCATGGGCCGACGTAGAGAGGCGGCCGCTTTGGGCGCGGCCTCCGCGGCCGCCGGGGCAGCTGCGACAGGTGCAGCCGATGCCTGAACCGGTGCCGGACGTTTCTTGGCGGCTGGTTTTTTGTATTTCGAAAACAACTTCTATCCCCCGGTTTTGCCGCAGCCTAAGCGGCTGCGTCGGCTTCCGCCTGGCCCAGCTCGTGCAGGGATTGCGCGAGCTTCGCGATTTCCTTACGCAGTGGATTCTTTGGATTGGACAGCGCCAGCGGCAGACCGTGGTCGCAGCTTTGCAGTACAGGTTTGCCGCCGTCCGGTAGCAAGAGTTCAATCGAGATCCCGAGACTGTCTGCCATGCGTTTGACGCGGCTCTTGCCGCTGAGGTCGGTGAATTTCGGCGCCCGGTTCAGCGCAAAGCGCAGCTTGTCAAACGGCAAGCCTTCGGATTGCAGCGCCCGTTTCAGCCGCAGGATGTTCTGGGCCGAGCGCATATCAAGCTCGATCATCGCGAAATAGACATGGGCCATGTGCAGGATGGTTTCGGACCATTGCACCAGCGTATGTGGCAGATCGACCACCACGAAATCAAAATGGCTGCGCGCCATTTCGATCACCCGTTCCACGTCCTCAGGGGTGATGATTTCCAGCGGGATCATGTCCGATGGGGCGGTCAGCACCTGAAGTTTATCCTGGAAGGGGAGCAGCGCTTGTCCAAACACCTCTTCGTCCAGGCTTTCGGTCTCGCTCAGCATTTCCATCACGACTTCGCGGCGGGGCAGGTCAAGATAGGTGGAAACCGAACCGTATTGCATGTCGAAATCCAGCAGGCAGACGCGCGGTTCCTTGCTCTTGCTCAGCTCCGCCAGCTCCCAAGCTAGGTTTACCGCCAGCGTGGTCGATCCGGTGCCACCGGCAAGGCCGTGGCAGGCGATCAAGGCCCCTTCGCGTCGACTGCCGCTTTTCAGCTGGTGCGGATTGGTGTCGGGTTCCGGCGGCTTGTCCTCGGCGCTGAGCCGGTCGATGGCCGCCTGCAACTCCTGTTCCGGCAAGGGGTAGGGGATGAACTCATCGGCGCCCTGGCGCAGCAGCGAATGCAGCGCTGCCGGGGTCACGTCTTCGGCGATGAGGATGACCTTGATCTCCTTGGCATGGGCCTGTGCGATGATTTCCCCCATCAGGGTCAGATCATCCTCGTCTTGGGCATCCATCGCCATGGCAACGAATTGCAGGGTTTCTGCCTCGGGCTGGGCGAAGAACGCCAGCGCCTCGGAAAACCCGAGATCGCCCCAGGCTTCACCCAGAGCTGCCTCCATGTCTTCGATCAAGAGGTCGAAATTCTGAACATCGCGACTGATCGTACAGGCAACAATTGCAGGTGTATCAGTTTGCGGCAGTCCGCTGCTCATCGCCAACATCCTCATAGTCAAAAGAAGCCGGGCCCCGGAGCGGGGCGCACCTCACCTCTTGTAGAGAATGTCCGTTAAGATCTTGACCACAATTGGACGAAAAAGCCCCAATTGTAGGGAAAAGTTAAGGGGTTTTGAGTCGGAATTCTATTCCAGATTGCTCTGCAGAGCTTGCTCAGCCGTCAGCGTCGAGGCGGGAACGGCACTGGCGACATACTCGCGGTAGATGATCTGCGCATACTTGCCATCCAGCACCGTGGGATGTCGTTTCAGGAAGCCGCTGACCTCGGTCACGGTGCGGCGGTTGCGCCGTTCACGGTCCTGCGTGACGATGAGCGGCTGGGTTTCGCCATAGGATACCATTGCCTTCAGCCGGGCCCGGCTAATCCCGCGCGAAACCAGGTAGTTAACGGCGGCCTGTGCGCGGCGCCGACCAAGGCGATTGTTGTAGGTGCTACTGCCCACAGCATCGGTGTGGCCGTAAACGCGGAAGCGGACCTCGGGGAACTGTTTGATCCAGTGTGCCTGCTGGTCCAGCGTTGCACGGGCCGCGCCATCAAGCCGGGCGCTGTCGAATTCGAAGTTGATGGTGGTCGGAACTTCCTCGGCGAACCGGCCCGCGAGCTGGATTGCGAAATCGCGCTCGCCACTCATCACGGCGGTATTGTTGGCATTGGATTGGCCAAACAGGTCACCTGACAGCGGTTTGCCCGCTTCCCGCGTTGCGCAGGCGGAAGTGGCAAGAAGCAGTGCCAGAACAGCGGATTTCTTGATCATCGGCCCCATCTTTCCTGTGGTCAGTCCATTACATAGCCATAAGAGCCGTTGAAGTCCTGTTTCGCCACTTCACTGGCGGGTCCGGAGCTGCTGCGTGCGGTGCGGCCGAACAGGAACAGGTCCGCTTCGCTCGGCGGCTTGATGCGGTCGGTCGGAAGCGTCAGAGCCTCGCCACGGGTCGGGGTGACCAGATGGGCGCTGACGATGATGACCAGTTCGGTCTGGGCGCGTTGATAATCGGCGCTGCGGAACAGGGCGCCGAGCACCGGTACATCCCCAAGCCAGGGCAATTGCGCAGAGTTATCAAGGAATTCATCCTTGATAAGCCCGGCAATGGCAAAGCTTTCGCCATCACGCATCTCAACCGTGGTCGAGGTTTCGCGGCGTGAAAATGCGTTGATCGACAGCCCGTTCAGCTCCAGAGAATTGGTCGGGTCGATGGCCGAGACGGCGGCCTTCAGTTCCAGGTTCACGATGTCCTCATCCACCACGCGGGGAATGAAGTTCAACTCGATCCCGAAGGGTTTAAATTCGACGGTGATCAGCCCATCTTGCTGGGCCACCGGAACCGGATATTCACCGCCGGCCAGGAATTTTGCCTCTTGTCCGGACAGGGCGGAAAGGTTGGGTTCGGCCAGGGTGCGCACGACCCCCTTCTGTTCCAGCGCCTCAAGCAGCAGCCCGACCTGAACCGACCCGGCGTTAAAGCCAAAGAGAACGGCGCCGGTGTTGCTATTGGAGGCGGGGATATTTCCGGAAAGCGAATTGGTCAGGCCGGTCTGGTTGTTCAAGGTGTTGGTGCCACCGTTGACGCCAAAGCTGCTGCCGCCGCTGATCCCAAGCGAAGAGCTTAGGGATTTTGAAACGGAGCGCTGCATTTCAGCAAAACGGACTTTCAGCATGACCTGCTGCACACCGCCGACGGACATCAGGTTGCTGACGCGGTCCGGCGCATAGCGTTCTGCCAGATCCAGCGCCCGCTGCAGTCGGGCCGAGCTGGAGGCGGTGCCGGAGAGCACAATACCGTCATTGGCTGTACGCACTTCAATCTTCTCGCCGGGCAGGATCTGGCGCAGGCGCTCCTTGAACTCGGTCACATCGGCGGCGACGCGCACATCGACATTGGTGATCAGCCGCCCCGAGGCATCCAGCAGCGTCAGAGTGGTCAAACCGGGCGATTTGCCAAGCACATAGATGGTGCGGTCGGAAAGGGACGAGATGTCCGCGATGCTGGGATTGGCGATGCTCAGTTCGGCAAAGGGTTCGTCGCTTTCGACCACGACGGCGCGGTTCATCGGCACGTCGAGCGATGCCGAGGTCCCTTTTTTCACCACACGTAATCCATTGGCCAAAGCCCCGTCCGGGACGGCCATACACACCAACGATAGCCCGGTCAGGGCTGCCGCTACAAACCTACGAAATGCCATGTGACCTGCCTTTCCGATCACGCCTCAACTCCGGGTCTTTTTGCCCGATATTTCAGGTCACTGTGCGGCAGTTCCCGAATTATTGCAAGAATCAAAGGAAAACGGGCGGCTGTGGCAGCGCGGCTGTGTGGGGTCGGGGCAACAAAAGAACACGCCAGCCGCCCATTCTGGGTGACTGGCGTGTGGTCCAAGGTCTTGGGATTATTTGGTTTTACTGCATCTTGTGCCGACTTCTGCTTCAGTCGGAGCAGGGGATCGGGATCTCGACCACCTCGGCGCCGCGGCGGGTACGGATGGTGCAGACCCGCTCTTCCTTGGCGATCACTGGTGCTTCGACCGCGCTGAGCCCCAGCAGTTTGCGCTGGTCCACTTCGACAAGCGCAGCCACGGTATCGTCCTGCGCGCCAACAAGGGCGAGGGACAGTTTGCCGGTGCTTTGGGCCTGGGCGAGGGCGGCGACCTGCTCGGGGCGGGCGGCCACGGTGACGGTGCGGGCGATCACGGCGCCGCTGATGTCTCCGCCTGCGCTCTGATCGACGGCGATCAACTCGACGTTGGTTTCGATCAGCCGGGTGACTTCCCCTTGGACATTGGAATTGGTGCCCCGCACGGTGCCGGTCCAGTAGACATCGACGCGGTCACTGGGGCGCAGGAAGCCGGACACACCGGATGCCACGTCAACCTTGATGGCAAAGGCACGCATGCCGCGAGCCAGGCGCGAGGTAATACCTGCATCTTCGCCTGGTGCGGTGACCTTGATCGCAAGCAGCGGTTCGCCCTTTTCCATGGTGCGCAACACGACGCGCGGCTCATCGGCGCGTTCGGGAGGAAACAGCGCCTCAAGGCTGGTAAATGCACCTTCCGGAACGGCATTTTCAGGCCAGCGTACCTTGCGGACGGCATCCTCGGTCAGCCGTTCGCCATATTTCAGCGCCTTGTCTGCAACGTATACATCAGTGACCGGGACGACTTCGGCCCGGTTCGCCCGCTCACGGGCCAGTTCGTTCTGATAGGCCGAGATGTAGTTCTTCGCCATCATAACGGCGCCACCGGCCAAGGCGACACCGACAATCAGCACGAGTCCGAAAACCGCACGCATTGTGGTACCTCTCATTCATTAAGTCCGGCTCCGCAACAAACGGATCCGGCGCATGGATCAGTCAAAACGCTGCGCGTCATGCCGTTGGCAGTCTGCTGGTCTATGCCGATCAGCCGAGCGACCAGTTGGACATATAGGCCATCAACGCATTCGCGAGGCCCATCGCGCCATCCTCCATCGCGGAGGAGATCAACACGGCCAGGCCGACAATAGCAGCGGTCAGAACGACCCAGTCGACAGTTACTGCGCCCTCATCCCGGGCTAGGAAAGACCAGATCTTTTTCATGTCGGGCTGCCTTTTAAGACGGGAATTCCGGGAAAGGAAAAGGGCCACGCCTTTGACGTGAAAGGCGTGGCCCCGAAACTCATGCCTAGGCTAAGCTATTAGCTGTCGGTCGGGCCTTTGGTGCCCAGGTAGGAACCGGTCGCGGACGTCAGGTCGCTCGCGCCATCGCTGACGGCTGTGAAGACAGCGCCGGCCAGGGCGGCGACGGCTGCGGTCAGAACAACCCAGTCAACAGTCACGGCGCCAGAGTCGTCTTTGCGGAAGTTTTTGATGAACTTGATCATGGTAATGTCCCTCCAAAGGATCACTGAATTTGCACTATCCCGCCGTCCGTTGTGTGGGTCTGTCTCTCTCTCTCACCGACCCTGTCCGGCTTGGATGAATACATATAGCCGAGTGAGCGTGGCAGCATTTGGGCCGAAAACCGGAAAGGCAGTCAAAATTTAATGATTTTTAAAGAAATTTAGCAAAGCTCTGAAATTAAAGAATTTAAGTCTTTATGAGGTGTAAACCTGCGTGGCTTTTGCGCGGCAGGCCCCTGTAAATATGGCGAATATGCCAGATTCTGAACCTGTGGACTGGATTCGGGTGGGGATTTCACCGAGTCTTGAGACCCAAAAGCTGAGCGCTTCACAGGATTTTGAATAGTCCCATGACCATTCGTCGTTTTCGTGCCGCTGTTGCGGTGTGGTTTTCCCTTTGGCTTGCCTTTCCCGTAAGCGCGGAACAGGCGCCTAAACCTTTTCCCGACTTCGAGGCAAAGCGGGTCAAGCCGCCGCAACCTGGGGCAGGGCCGCGCATCACCGTGCAAATCGAACCAAATGCGGATGCGCCCCCAGCGCAAGCGGTGGCGACCGGCGAAGCTGACGGAGAGATTCTGCCGGGGCGCTATGAGTGGTTCTGGGAGCAGGTTGCGCCGGAACTGGGGGCGACAACCGGCGCTGCACGTCTTGAGCTTGCCATCGCCGCGCTTTCCTCACACGGGGGCACCGGTGGCGTTGCTGCGCCGCGGCTGCAGCTGCTGAAGGACATCGTTGCAGCGCAAGGCACGCCGATCCTTTTGTCCAGTGTGGGCACACGGGTCTCTCCGGCGCTGGCTCTGGCGGTGATCGCGGTGGAAAGCGAGGGGCGGGTAGATGCGCAAAGCTCGACCGGGGCGCAGGGGCTGATGCAGTTGATGCCGGACACCGCCATCCGGTTTGGGGTCACCGATGCCTTCGAGGCGCCGCAGAATATTACGGGGGGCGTCAAATACCTCGATTGGCTGATGCAGGAATTTGAAAACGACGCGGTTCTGGCCCTGGCCGGATATAACGCGGGCGAGGGCGCGGTGCGCAGCCATCAGGGCGTGCCGCCCTTTCCGGAAACGCGGGATTACGTGCCAAAGGTGCTGGCGGCCTATCAGGTAGCCCGCAGCCTGTGCGTGACGCCGCCCGAGTTGATCACCGACGGCTGCGTTTTCCGCCGGTTTGAATGACCGGTTGAACAACCGGGCAGGTGTCAGGTTGAGGGGATCTGCAGATCAATCAGCCCGCGCGCGGCCTCTTTGGCGTCCGCAGCGGGGTCTCCGGCCAGCCCGCCGCCGCGCGCCAGCACTGCCGAGACGATTGCGCCTTCTTTCAGCAGCAGCAGCTGACGGGCCAGCAGCCGGGGATCATTGGCGTCGGCGGCCTCTGCGATTTCGGAAAAATGGTCCTGCAGGATCTGCTTGTGCGCGGCCGACTGGGCGTGGATCGGGTGGTTGATCTCCTGGAACTCGGCGCTTGCCTTGATGAACATGCAGCCACGAAACTCGGGCTTGGTGAACCATTCCGAAAGCGCGTCGAACAACGCCAGCATCTGTCCTTTCGGCGTGTCGCTCAGCTCTTCGATGCGGCGATAAAGCCAGTGGCGGAAGTTTTCATCCCGAAGGCGCAGCACCGCGAGGATCAGATCCTCCTTGGTGCGGAAGTGTTTGTACATCGATGTCTTCGACACACCGGTTTCGCTCACCAGCTTGTCCATGCCGGTGGCGTGAAACCCGTTCCGGTAAAATACATCAAGGGCCTTTCGGACCAGCTCGTCTCGCTTGTTTGGGCGCATGATTCGTCTCTTTGTGTACCGATCTGTACATAGTTTGCAGGTGCAGCGTTGGCAACTGCGACACATTAAAGTGAACAATTTCATAGGATTGAGATTGTGTTCACGAATTCGTTCAATGGACATCACAAAAAATGAATTGCAAAAGGGTACCGATCAGTACACTTTGAGTCCAGGATTTACCGATCAGTACAGTTAAGCAAGCGCAGCAGTGGAGGCGCAGATGAAACGACTATTCAGCCCCATGCGATCCCCTTTGGCTCCCGTTGTTCTGACCGCAGGTATTGCCGTGGCGATGCTAGCGCCCCCACCGCCGGAAGCCACCGTTCTTTCCCTTCCGTCTGACCCCGCCAATGGCGTCATGGCGCCGAGCCGCGCTGCCGCTCTCGCAACCCTTTTTACCGTTCATGTGGCTGCCCCGGTGGCTGCCCATGTGGCGAAGGCCAACACCCCGGCTTTCGCCTTGAAGGTGGCCGCCGACTGATTGGTGCCGCCCTCAATAAACCCCGGCCAAGCCTCCCCCTGGCCGGGGTTTCCTTACCTTCTCCTCCTCCGAACCAAATGAATACCAAAGGACACGCCGAATGACCCGTCCCCCCTTGCCGCCTTTCGACGAAGCCAGCGCCAAAAAGAAGGTGCGCCTTGCCGAAGATGGCTGGAACACCCGCGATCCTCAGATCGTTGCACCGGCCTATACCGATAACTGCCCCTGGCGGAACCGCGCCGAATTCGTCACCGGCCACGATGAAATTCGCGCCCTGCTGACCCGCAAGTGGTCGCGTGAGCTGGAATACCGCCTGATCAAGGAACTCTGGGCCTATACCGACAACCGCATTGCCGTGCGGTTCGCCTATGAATGGCGCGATGATAGCGGCCAGTGGTACCGGGCCTATGGCAACGAAAACTGGGAATTCGCCGAAGACGGCCGCATGCAGCGCCGCATTGCCTCGATCAATGACAAGCCGATCAGCGAAGACGAGCGTCTGTTCCACTGGCCGCTGGGCCGTCGCCCCGATGATCACCCCGGTCTGTCTGACCTCGGTCTCTGATCTGCCCGTTCAGTCCTAAGAAAGCGAGAGCAACCATGCCCCGTGCCTTTGCAGAAATTGCCTTTACCGAATCCGTGCGTGAGCATCAGAAGCGGCAGGGGTCTGCCCGTGCCTATGGGCGCCTGCTGGAAACCCCGGAACGCTCCGGCGATCGGATCGGCGTCGCCGAAGCCGCCTTTATCGCCGAGCGCGACGGCTTCTATCAGGCAACCGTTTCGGAAACCGGCTGGCCCTACGTCCAGTTCCGGGGCGGACCGCGCGGTTTCCTGAAAGTGGTGGACGAAAAGACCATCGCCTATGCCGATTTCAGCGGCAACAAGCAGTATATCTCGCTTGGCAACCTGACCGACAACGCCCGTCTCGCGATGATCCTGATGGATTACCCGAACCGGCGGCGGCTGAAGATCTGGGGCACGGTTGAAATCATCGAAGGTGCAGAGGCCACGGATGGCCTGTTCCCGACCGGCGCGCGCGCTGCGCCTGAGCGGGCCATCCTGATCCATGTGGAAGCCTTTGACTGGAATTGCCCCAGCCACATCCCCGAGCGTCTGACGCTGGAGGAGCTGGAGCCCCACCTGGCCCCCCTGCGCAGCCAGCTGGCCCAGCTCAAAGCGGAGAATGAAAGACTGAAAGCAGGCCAGAAGGTCTGAAGGCAGCCATTCCGTTTCTACTGGCTGCAGTACGTTCTGTTACGAGGTAAGTTGATATGACATTCGACCCGATGAACATGCTGAATTCAGCCCTTGTTACGGCGGCGCTGGCGCTCTCTCCTGCGGTGGCGCCGTTGGCTCAGGCATCCACGATGCCTGAGACTGCCTTTTCCTCGCAAATGATCGAGGGCCTCACGATTGCCTATCGTGAGGCAGGTGATCCCAGGAACCCGACGGTGTTGCTGCTGCACGGGTTCCCCAGCTCTTCCTATATGTTCCGTGACCTGATCCCGGTGCTGGCGCAGGAGTATCATGTGATCGCGCCGGATTATCCCGGGTTTGGCGCCTCGGACATGCCGCTTGCTGCCGATTATGACTACAGCTTTGCCAATACGGCGGATCTGGTGACGCAGCTTCTGGACCAGAAGGGCGTGAAGAATTACGCGGTCTATATGACCGATTATGGCGCGCCGGTTGGGTTTCGCATGTTCGCCGAGGATCCGGCGCGGGTCTCGGGTTTCATCATCCAGAACGCCAATGCTTATGAAGAGGGGCTAAGGGAGTTCTGGGGGCCGATGCGCGCCTATTGGGCCGATCCCAGCCCGGAGAACGGCGATGCGCTGCGCGGCTTCCTGACCCTTGATGCCACCAAATGGCAGTTCACCCATGGGGCAGAGAACCCCGCCAGCGTCAGCCCGGACCATTTCTGGCACGCCCAGTATCTGCTGGACCGCCCGGGCAACCAGGAGGTGCAGCTGGAAATGTTCCTCGATTATGGCTCGAACCTGAGTGAGTACCCCAAGTGGCAGGCACTGTTTCGCGAACACCAGCCCCCCGCGCTGTTGGTCTGGGGCGCCAATGATCAGATCTGCCCCGAGGAAGGGGCGCCCCCCTATAAAAGCGATCTTACCGATCTGGAGTTTCACTTGCTGAACACCGGCCATTTCGCCCTGCAGGAAAAGGGTCATGAAATCGCCGGGAAGATGCTGAGCTTTCTCGATCGTATCAACAACTGACAGGGTGAGGGCCGGGATGATATCCGCCCCCGCCTGTTTAACTGCCGTAATGCCTTTGCCATCGACATTGTTCAGGGCGAGGACATGGGCGCTACATCGCTGCTGCAGGCCGTCATCTCCTGTGGGCACAGCGCAAGTATGTACGCCTCTGGCACGGCGCGGCTGATCTGAGGTCCTGCACCCGCCGTCGGCCAAAAAGAAGGCCCGCCTAACGTATCAGGCGGGCCTTTTTTGTTTCTGCTGTCGCTAAGCAATCAGTTGACGATGGTCGCCTCTGTTGCGGCGCGCAGTTCTTCTTCGGTGACGCCTTCGGCCATCTCAACGATCTTCAGGCCACCTTCGACCACGTCCAGAACGCCCAGACCGGTGATGATGCGGTCCACGACGCCCTTGCCGGTCAGTGGCAGGGTGCAGGCCTTCAGAACCTTGCTGTCGCCGTGCTTGTTGGTGTGGTCCATGACCACGACCACGCGGCCAACGCCTGCGACCAGGTCCATCGCGCCGCCCATACCTTTGACCAGCTTGCCGGGGATCATCCAGTTGGCCAGATCGCCGTTTTCCGCCACTTCCATCGCGCCCAGGATCGCCATGGCGATCTTGCCGCCACGGATCATCGCAAAGGACTGCGCCGAGTCGAAGAATGCGGTCTGCGGCAGCTCAGTGATGGTCTGTTTACCGGCGTTGATCAGGTCGGGATCCTCGTCACCCTCATAGGGGAAGGGGCCCATGCCCAGCATGCCATTCTCGGATTGCAGCGTCACCTCGACGCCTTCGGGGATGTAGTTCGACACCAGCGTCGGGATACCGATGCCGAGGTTCACATACCAGCCGTCCTGCAGCTCCTGTGCCGCGCGTGCGGCCATCTGATTGCGATCCCAAGCCATTATGCGGTCTCCTTCTGACGAACGGTGCGCTGTTCGATGCGCTTTTCGTGCTCGCCCTGGATGATGCGGTGCACATAGATACCGGGCAGGTGGATGTGATCAGGGTCAAGGCTGCCAGTGGGCACGATTTCCTCGACCTCGACAACACAGACCTTGCCGCAGGTGGCGGCGGGCACGTTGAAGTTACGCGCGGTCTTGCGGAACACCAGGTTGCCGGTTTCGTCCGCTTTCCAGGCTTTCACGATGGCGAGATCGGCAAAGATGCCCTCTTCCATGATGTAGTCCTGCATGGCGCCATCCGGTCCGGTCGGGAACTGCTTTTCGAACTTGCCTTCGGCAATCACGGTGCCCACGCCGGTCTTGGTGAAGAAGCCGGGGATGCCCGCGCCGCCTGCGCGCATGCGTTCGGCCAGGGTGCCCTGCGGGTTGAATTCCAGCTCCAGCTCTCCGGACAGGTACTGGCGCATGAATTCAGCGTTCTCACCCACGTAGGAGGAGATCATCTTTTTCACCTGCTTGGTCTGCAGCAGGATGCCGATGCCAAAATCATCAACGCCCGCGTTGTTGGAGGCGAAGGTCAGATCCTTGGTGCCGGCGTCTTTGATCGCGTCCAGCAGAAGCTCTGGAATACCGCAGAGGCCAAAGCCCCCGGCGGCGATGAACATGCCGTCATGAAGCAGCCCGTCAAGCGCTTCGGCGGCGTTGGAGTAGACTTTTTTCACGGAGTTCTCCCTAAACTGCCTATTGGAGAGGGTTCTGCGCCTCGGCGTCGGCAGAGTCAATAATACGGAGAAAAACGCGTATTTCTACGGAGCCAGGTTCCCATGACCGACGCCGTGACCACCGGTGTCGCGTGGCATGGCCGTGCCAGGACCTACTGTCAATGATGCTCAGCGACACGGGTTTCCGGAAAGGGGAATGTTAAGAGTTGTTGGGCTAATGTTGGAATAGTTGAATATGTTGCGTGTAGGAGCCCTGTATTGGCTCAGAAAACAATCGAAGTTATCAATCTGGGTGCCATGGCCGATCTGGATCCTGACGAACAGGATGCGGTGGCCGAGAATGCGGCCGCGCTGGTGGGCAAGACCTTCGGCTCTGCTGGATCTCCCTTGTATCAGCAGTTGGACTATCTCACCCTCGATGATCCAAGCGGTGACGGTGCGGTTTCCAGCAATGATTACGGCTGGTCTGCCGAAGATGTGATCTTTGATGGCATCGCGTCGGGGCTCGACAGCGTCATCGACTACCAGGTCGATCTCGTCTTCAATGACGGCTCCACAGCCGCAGCCGAGATTCTGTTGCTGCAGGATATGTCCGGGCGCACCTTTCTGGCGCCCTTCCTGGTGGGGTCGGCCAAAAACGATGTGCTGAATGATGGCGGCATTCGCTCGATGACGTTCACCGGCATCGTTAATGACGCGGGCACCCATGCCTATGTCGACCGCGAAGCCGATGCTTTTGTTGTGTGCTTCCTTGAAGGAACGCGGATACGCGCAGCGGCCGGGGAGGTCCCGGTGGAGCGCCTGTCGGTCGGCGATCTCGTGGAAACGCTGGATCATGGGTTTCAGCCCCTGATCTGGCTGGGGCAGGAAACTGTGTCAGCGGGGCGGCGGACCTCCCCGATCCGGCTTCGGGAAAAGGCACTGGGTGCGGGGTTTCCGGAACGCGATCTCTATCTGTCGCCACAGCATCGGGTTTTGTTCGACTCGCCCATTGCAGGCCGGATGTTTGGAACGGATCAGGTCTTTGTCCCGGCAACGAAGATGATCGATCTGCCGGGCATCACCCAGCCGGTGGTGCAGGCGAGGCATCACTACTGGCACCTGATGCTCAAACGGCACGAAATCCTCTTCGCCGAAGGCGCACCGGTCGAGAGTTTTCTACCGGGCCCCATCGCACTGGCAGGCCTGTCGCCGGAAAACCGCGCCAGCCTGCGAAAACGCCTGCCGTTTCTGATGCAGGGACAGCCCGCGCCAAGTGCCGCCAGACCCTGCATTTCCGGCGCTGCGGCTGCGAACCTCGTCCGGCGTCACCGGCGTAACAAACGGCCGCCTCTGGCGAACCCAGCCGCTTGGGAGGCTTCGCCATGCATGCTGTGGGATCGCGCCTAGGCGCTGAACCTAGAATGCCGCCTGGACGAGCTTGAATTTGGGGTGTGCAAAGATGGCCAGCCCGGACCGCGCCGCGTCAGCGGCGCCGGGCCCAACGGAACGGTCACAGTTCTTCACTGTGCCCCGATCCGGCGGGAGCCGCCCGGTTTCTGGCCGGGCAGGGTGGTCATGTGTGGCGAAAGTCGAGCCTAGCTGTCACCTGCGTCTTTGGCTGCGGTCTTCTTGCTGGCTGTCTTTTTCGCCGCAGGTTTCTTGGCAGTGGTTTTCTTTGCAGCGGCCTTCTTGGGCGCGGCCTTTTTCGCCGGGGCTTTCTTCTTGGTCTTGCCCGCTTTGTCGGCGATCAGCTGCACCGCCATTTCCACGGTAACATCCTTGGGCTCTACGTCCTTGGGCAGGGTGGCGTTCACCTTCTCCCATTTGACGTAAGGCCCATAACGACCGTCCATGATGCTGATGGCGCCGCCGCCTTCGGGGTGTTCGCCCAGTTCCTTCAGCGGCTTGGCAGCAGCGCGGCGGCCACGGCCCGGGTTGGCGCGTTTCTCGGCCAGCATTTCCACCGCCCGGTTCATCCCGATTTCAAAGACATCCAGCGTCTCTTTCAGGTTCACGTAGACCGGTTTTTCTTCATCCGGGCGCTGGTGCATGATGTAAGGACCGAACCGGCCAAGGTTCGAGGCGATCATGCCGCCATCGGGGTGTTCCCCGATCTGGCGCGGCAGGGTCAGCAGCGTCACCGCCTGTTCCAGAGTAATCTCGTTCGGGCCCCAGCCCGGCAGATAATCGCGGCCCTGTTTTGGCAGGGAGGAGCGTGGCGGCTTCTTGTTTTCCGGCGTGGCCTCGCCGCGCTGGACATAGGGGCCAAAGCGGCCGGATTTCAGGTGGATCTCGTCACCGTCATCCTCGCCCAGCACCCGCTCATAGCCTTCGGCGCCTTCGCCAGATATCGGGCGGGTGTAGTTGCATTCCGGGTAGTTGCCGCAGCCGACAAAACCGCCGGTGCGCGAGGTTTTCAGATGCAGCTGACCCGCACCGCATTTGGGGCAGATGCGCGGGTCGGTGCCATCTTCGCGCGGCGGGTAGAGCTGCGGCGCCAGCGCATCGTCCAGCACATCCAGCACCTCGGAGATCCGCAGATCCGATGTCTCGGCAATCGCAGCGGAAAAGTCGCGCCAGAAATTGCTCAGGATGTCCTTGTAATCGGCCTCACCGGCGCTGACGTCATCCAGCTGTTCCTCCAGCGCGGCGGTGAAATCGTATTCCACGTAGCGTTTGAAGAAGTTCAGTAGGAAGATGGTGACGATCCGGCCCTTGTCCTCGGGGAACAGGCGGTTCTTTTCCTTGCGGACGTATTCGCGGTCCTGGATCGTGGTGATCACGCTGGCATAGGTCGACGGACGGCCGATGCCCAGTTCTTCCATCTTCTTGACCAGCGTCGCCTCGGTATAACGCGGTGGCGGCTGGGTGTGGTGCTGCAGGCCCAGAACGGCGGCGTTCTCCGACAGGATCGCGGCGTCCTTGCCCGCTTTTTCCGCCTGCGCTGCCAGCGAGGAGGCAAAGTTGACGTTTTCGCCGTTCATGATTTGCGGCAGGCGCTTGTCGTCCTCGTCCACCACATCGTCGCGGCCTTCTTCGTAGACGCGCATGAAACCGTCGAACAGCACCACCTGACCAGTTGCGCGCAGCACCACCTGACCGTCGCCTGATCCGATATCGACGGTGGTGCGCTCCATCCGGGCGCCTTCCATCTGGCAGGCAATCGTGCGCTTCCAGATCAGATCATAAAGCTTGCGCTGCTCTTCTTCGCTGACTTTCAGGCTTTTTGCATCGCGGCTCATATCCGTGGGGCGGATACATTCGTGCGCTTCCTGGGCGTTCTTGGCTTTATTCTTGTAGATGCGCGGCGAGGACGGCACATAACCGGCGCCATAGCGGGTTTCGATCTCGGCGCGGGCGGCCTGAACCGCCTCGGGCGCCATGTCGATACCGTCGGTCCGCATATAGGTAATGTACCCGGCCTCATAAAGCCGCTGCGCGGCGTTCATGCACTGGCGTGCGCCCATGCCGAACTTGCGGCTGGCTTCCTGCTGCAGGGTGGAGGTCATGAAGGGCGCCGAAGGGTTGCGGGAGGCGGGTTTTGCCTCGACCGATTGCACCTTCAGGTCGCGGCTGGCGACGGCCTTCACCGCGAGTTCGGCGGCGGTGGAGTTCGCGAGGCTGTATTTGTCCAGCTTGTCGCCGCCCAGAACCGTCAGGCGGGCTTCGAATTCCTGTCCGCGCGGGGTGGAAAGCTGCGCCTTCACCGACCAGTATTCACGCGGGTTGAAGGCTTCGATCTCCATTTCGCGCTCGACGATCAGCCGCAGGCAGACCGATTGCACCCGGCCCGCAGACCGTGCCCCGGGCAGTTTGCGCCACAGCACCGGCGACAGGTTGAAGCCCACGAGGTAGTCCAGCGCGCGGCGGGCCAGATAGGCCTCGACCAGCGGCATATCCACCTGACGCGGGTTTTTCATCGCTTCGGCGACAGCTTCCTTGGTGATCGCGTTGAAGGTCACGCGGCTCACCGGTGTGTCCTTCTTGATCGAACGGCGCTTGGTCAGCGCTTCCTGCAGGTGCCAGCTGATCGCTTCTCCTTCGCGATCAGGGTCAGTCGCGAGAATCAGGGCGTTGTCTTCTTTCAGAGCGTCGGCGATGGCCTTGACGTGTTTGCGGCTGTCGTTTCCGACCTCCCATTTCATGTCAAACTCATGCTCGGTATCGACCGAGCCGTCCTTTGGCGGCAGGTCGCGGACGTGGCCGTAAGACGCCAGCACAGTGTAGTCAGAGCCCAGGTATTTATTGATTGTTTTGGCCTTGGCCGGGGATTCGACGACAACAACTGGCATGTAAATTAAGGACCTCTTGAGGGGCGGATACTGCGCGTTCTATGGCGGGGCAACATGTGGCGCGCAAGGGGAGATTGTCAATCCGTGGGCTTTGGACGCATGCGTTGCGCTGCCTTTGCACCATCTTTTGCGCCCTGTGGGCAGTGCTGTGAGGGGCGGGCCGCTTGCCTGGGTTCGCGGCCCGGTTTCATTCTTCGCCCTTTCCGGGCGGACGGGACAGCATGCCGCCGGGATGGCGGTCGACCGCGCCATCCAGTTCCAGTTCCGTCAGGACCGAGGACAACTCCTTGGGGGCGACAGAAAGATCCTGCAGCAATTGATCTTCGGGCGTGGGAGAGGGACCGAGCCGGGCCAGAACCTGCTGATGCAGGGCGGCGGTTTCGCGCAAGGTCCGCCGCTCGGGCGGGGGTGGCGGCAGATCTGCCAGCGTGGCGTTCATTGGTGCCTGCGGGGCTGCGGCCGGTCCATCGGGGTGAGGCTGCGAGGCAAGCGATTCCATCGGCGGCAGTGCGGCGATCACATCTGCGGCATTGCGCACCAGATGCGCCCCGTCGCGGATCAGCATGTTGCAGCCCGATGCGCGGGCGTCAAAGGGATGGCCCGGAACCGCCAGCACCTCGCGACCCAGATCCAGCGCGTCGCGTGCGGTGATCAGGCTGCCGGATTTGGCGGCGGCCTCGACCACCACCACGGCCTGGGCCAGTCCGGCAATGATCCGGTTGCGTTTCGGGAAATGGCGGGCTTGCGGTGCCAGGCCCATGGGTTGCTCTGACAGGATCAGACCCTGCTCGCCGATACTCTTGCCCAGACGGTTGTTTTCCGAAGGATAAATCACATCTGCGCCGCCTGCCATGACGGCAATGGTACCGGAGGGCAGGGCGGCGAGATGCGCGGCGGTGTCCACGCCGCGCGCCAGCCCGGAGACGACCACATAACCAGCGGCGCCCAGGTCATGCGCCAGCGCCCGCGCCATCCGCGTCCCGAGGGAGGAGGCATTGCGGGCCCCGACGATTGCAATCATCGGACGCTGCAGCAAGGACAGGTCGCCAATGGCCCAAAGCGCGGGCGGTGCGTCTTTCAGGTGCGCAAGCGGAGCGGGATATTCAGGATCCGAAAAGCACAAAAGCCGCGCTTTGGCGGCTTTTGCGACATTTATTTCGGCGTCTACCGCATCGGAAGGGCATATTTCATACCCTTTGAGCCCAGCGGAACGTGCCATTTTAGGCAACGCTTCCAGCGCATTCTGCGCTGAACCGTGTTCAGACAGCAGCCGGTAAAATGTAGCCGGACCTACCCGTCTGGAGCGCAAAAGGCGAAGCCACGAACGCCGGAGATCTTCCGTGGTGGGTGGGAGTGGGGGGTGAGTGGAAGAATATGCTTCTTCAGTCATCCGTTGCTCCGCCTGTTTGCACAATTAGAATTAACCTTGACGGGTTAACAGGTGGTGAATGACCCTTAATTTTCCGAAGATTTTCGAATTCTTTGAATAGCTATTTGTTTTTAAATGAAAAAAGTTGGCGCGATCGCGAATGGCACCCTCTTCCCGGCGGCAAGACTGATTCAGTTTCTGATACAGTCACGCAAAAAAACGGACCGTTGGGTCCGTTTTGTGCTCAACTCCGAAGGGTTTGGTCGGGGAATCTTTACTTAGATTGCTGCCCCGCCAACGGTGAGTCCCCCCATTAGAACAGAGGGTTGGCCGACTCCGACGGGTACCCATTGGCCTGCCTTGCCGCAATTGCCCATGCCGGGATCCAGTCCCATGTCATTGCCGAGAGCGCGAATCTGCTGCAGCGCGGTGGCGCCATCGCCGATCAGGGTGGCGCCCTTCACCGGTGCGCCGACCTTGCCGTTCTGCACGCGGTAGGCCTCG
This sequence comes from Phaeobacter sp. CAU 1743, assembly GCF_039839315.1. NCBI lineage: Bacteria > Pseudomonadati > Pseudomonadota > Alphaproteobacteria > Rhodobacterales > Roseobacteraceae > Phaeobacter > Phaeobacter sp. CAU 1743. The sequence goes on from NZ_JBDOQR010000004.1 coordinate 19,952, forward strand.
GTGCAGGAAAACACGAACTTGCCGTTGGTGATGTCTACCTGGCCACCGCCGAATCCCACGGCCCAGATCCCGTCCTTGATTCCGGCCACCAGATCCGCCGGATCGGCATCGCCGCCCATCATATAGGTGTTGGTCATCCGCGGCATCGGCGCGTGGGCATAGCTTTGCCTGCGTCCGTTGCCGGTGGCCTCAACCCCCATCAGGCGGGCGTTCTGGCGGTCCTGCATAAAGCCAACCAGAATGCCGTCCTCGATCAGAGTGGTTTTCTGGCTAGGGGTACCTTCATCGTCGACCGTAATCGAGCCGCGCCGATCCGGGATGGTGCCATCGTCAAGCACTGTGACTCCCGGGGAGGCGATCCGCTGCCCCATCAGCCCGGCAAAGGCCGAACTGCCCTTGCGGTTGAAATCGCCCTCAAGACCGTGACCGATGGCTTCGTGCAAGAGGATGCCCGGCCAGCCCGGCCCAAGCACGACTTCCATCTCCCCGGCAGGGGCGGGCACTGCTTTAAGATTGACCAGCGCGATTCGCAGCGCTTCGCGGGCTTTGGCCTGCCAACTAACGGGATCAATCAACCCGTCCAGACCAACCCGACCACCGCCTCCGGCCGAGCCACTTTCGCGGCGGCCGTCCTGTTCCACGATCACCGAGACATTGAGCCGGGTCATCGGGCGCACGTCGCGCACCCGTACCCCGTCGGCGCGCAGGATTTCTACTTCCTGCAAGGAGGCCGCCAGCGTCGCCGAGACCTGAACCACCCGAGGATCCAGATCGCGGGCGAATGCGTCGATCTCGCGCAGGGTCTCGACCTTCACCGGGAAGGGCAGGGCGCTGATCGGATCGGTGTCGGCGTAAAGATGTCTGTTGGTAGATGCGGGCGGTTCGGCATAGGTGCCGCCGCCATCGCCCACCGCAAGGCGTGCCGTTTCCGCGGCGCGGGTCAGAGCGCTGATCGACACGTCGGTGGAATGGGCGTAGCCCGCCACATCGCCATTGACCGCCCGCAAGCCAAAGCCTTCGGAGGCATCGTAACTGGCGCTGCGCAGCCGCCCGTCATCAAACACGAGCGCCTCCGATTTGCGCCGCTCGGCAAAAATCTCGCCATCGTCGGCGCCCTGCGTGGCGCTGCGGAGCACACCAAGCGCCTCATCCTCGGGGAGGCTGGTCTCAAACGGGCGGTAGGCCGTGGTTTCCATGTCTCAAATCCTCTTCGCGACGGCGGTTTTTTTTGATCTAAATCAAGAAAGCGACGCTTTGCCGCTCGCCTGCCTCTTTATCTGCACGTTGGAATATGATTTTAAGCAGCGTCAAAGACAACGGGTTCGGTGCGTTTTATGGAATCAAGCTTTCCAGCGACGTTACCGGTAGCAGCTAATAACGCGATCAAACGATCAGGACACGATATGAAGAATGCTTTGATGCTTTCGGGCCTTTTCGCTGGCCTCTCAAGCCTTCCAGCCACAGCGCAAGAAGGTCTTGAATCCATTGGTAAGCCGACCAACGGCGGTCTGGGTTTCCAGCCGGCCGCAACTGAACTGGCGGAAGGCATTCACATGCTGGACGGGCTGATCCTGGTGATCATCACCGCCATCTGCGTTTTTGTGGCTGGTTTGCTGCTGTTCGCAATCGTTCGCTTCAACAAGCGCGCGAACCCCAACGCGGCGCAGTTCACCCACCACACTCCGATCGAAATCGCATGGACCGTGATCCCGATCCTGATCCTGGTTTTCATCGGCTCCTTCTCGCTGCCGGAACTGTTCCGCCAGCAGGAAATTCCCGAAGCCGACGTCACCATCAAAGTCACCGGTTACCAGTGGTACTGGGGCTATGAATACGTCGACCACGAGTTTGGCTATGAAAGCTTCCTCCTCGCCAAGGACGAACTGGCCGATTACGGCTATGCCGAGGACGAATACCTGCTGGCAACCGACACCGCAGTTGTTGTCCCGGTTGGCAAGACCATCGTGATGCAGGTGACCGGCGCCGACGTGATCCACTCCTGGGCGATGCCTGCCTTCGGCGTGAAGCAGGACGCGGTTCCCGGCCGTCTGGCTGAACTGTGGTTCAAGCCCACCAAAGAAGGCATCTACTTCGGTCAGTGCTCTGAACTCTGCGGCAAGGACCACGCCTATATGCCGATCACTGTAAAAGTGGTCAGCCAGGAAGCCTATGACGCATGGCTGGATGGCGCGATCGAGGAATATGCGGGTCTGCCGCAGTCCTATCAGGTTGCCTCCAACTGATTAAAGCAGGGACCGGAACGTCCGGCCCCGAACATGGGCGCGCCGCGATGGTAGCGCCCATAGCACCATATTAAATGCAACGAGGATGCGCCCGCGCGGCCATCCTTCAGTGGCCGAAGAGACTGACATGAGCGACGCAAGCATCAATGCCAGCACCATCCGCGAAGACGAGCCCAGCTTTGGCGATTATTTCGCCCTGCTGAAGCCGCGCGTGATGTCACTGGTCGTGTTTACGGCCCTCGTCGGCCTGCTGGCTGCTCCGGTTGGTGTGCATCCGGTCATCGGATTTGCCGCGATTCTGTTCATTGCCATCGGTGGTGGCGCCTCTGGCGCGCTCAACATGTGGTGGGATGCGGATATCGATCAGGTAATGAAACGCACCAAGTCGCGCCCGATTCCCGCAGGCAAGGTCGACAAGGGCGAGGCGCTGAGCCTTGGTCTGGCGCTTTCGGGCCTTTCCTGCATCATGCTGGGACTGGCGACGAACCTGTTTGCCGGGGCGTTTCTGGCCTTCACCATCTTCTTTTACGTCGTCATCTACACCATGTGGCTGAAGCGGGCGACGCCGCAGAACATCGTTATCGGCGGTGCCGCCGGGGCCTTCCCCCCGGTGATCGGTTGGATCGCCGCCACCGGCACCATGTCGGTTGAACCCTGGCTGATGTTCGCGCTGACCTTCATGTGGACGCCGCCGCACTTCTGGGCGCTGGCGCTGTTCATGCGCTCGGATTACGATGATGCGGGCGTTCCGATGCTGACCGTGACCCACGGTCGCCGCGCCACCCGCGTTCATATCCTCGTCTACACCATCCTGCTGGCGATTCTGGCTGTGGGCACCGGGTTCTCGGGCATCGGTGGTCCGGTCTATCTGGCCGTGGCCGTGGTGCTGAACGCGCTGTTCCTGCACGGCGCCTGGAAGATCTTCCGCCGCGATGAGGACGACAGCGAGGCCGACAATTTCAAGGCTGAGCGCAGTTTCTTCAAGCTGTCGCTGCTCTACCTCTTTTTGCACTTCGGCGCGATTCTCGTCGAAGCCCTGTTGAAACCCTATGGTCTGGGAGGCTGGTAATATGGCTTTGCGCAAGGAACATGAACTGCACAAACGGCGCCTCGGGCGCAACATGGGCGTTGGCCTGCTGCTGGGCGCCTTTGTGGTGCTGGTGCTGGCTCTGACCATGGTCAAGGTCACCTCGAACGGCTTCAAATTCCCGCAGACCCAATCACAGGCGGGGCAGGGCTGATGGCGATCAAAGGACCTCAGAAAACGGTTCTGCAACTGGTCGGCGTGGTCGCGCTGATGGGCGGGCTGTCCTGGGCGTCGGTGCCCTTCTACGACTGGTTCTGCCGGGTCACCGGATTTGGCGGCGTCACCGGCGTGGCCGAGCAAGGCGCGGATACTGTGCTGGATCAGACCATCACGGTGCGCTTTGACGGTTCCAAGGAACGCGACATGCCCTGGGAGTTCAAACCGGTGCAGCGCGAGATGGAGCTGAAGATCGGCGAGACCGGTCTGGCGTTCTACGAAGCATACAATCCCACCGACCGCCCTGTCGCGGGGCAGGCAGCGTATAACGTGACGCCTTATTCGGCCGGTGGCTACTTTGAGAAAATCGCCTGTTTCTGCTTCACAGAGCAGGTGCTGCAACCGGGGGAGCGGGTGCAGATGCCCGTGACCTTCTTTGTGGATCCGGAAATCGTCAACGACCGGGACGCAAAATACGTGCATACGATCACGCTTTCGTACACGTTCTATGAAATCGATCTGCCCGAGGGCTATGCCGCTCTCGACACCGGTGATAAAGCCGGGGCAGGCATAACCACGAACTAGGCCGCTAGGTGAGGGACACTTAAATGGCGCATGCTAAAAATCACGACTTTCATATTCTGCCGCCGTCGATCTGGCCGTTTCTGGGCTCCGTAGGCGGGTTTGCAATGCTGTTCGGCGCAGTGCTGTGGATGCATGGCATCACGGCATGGCTGTTCTGGGGCGGCCTGGCGATGGTGCTCTATGTCATGTTCGCCTGGTGGTCCGAAGTGGTGGCCGAAAGCCGTCAGGGCGATCACACCCCGGTGGTCCGCATCGGCCTGCGTTATGGCTTCATCCTCTTCGTTATGTCCGAGGTGATGTTCTTCTTCGCCTGGTTCTGGTCGTTCTTCAAACACGCCATCTACCCGATGGAAACCTATGTCGGCACCTCCTATGTTCAGCCCGACATCTATCCGGTCGATGCCTTCCACCTGCCGCTGATCAACACCCTGGTCCTGCTGCTGTCCGGCTGTGCCGTGACTTGGGCGCACCACGCACTGGTGCACAACAATGACCGCAAGGCGCTGGTTCAGGGCCTGTCCATCGGTATCGTTCTGGGCCTCTTCTTCACTTTCCTGCAGGGCTATGAATACGCGCACCTGCTGCACGAAGGCTGGGAATTCGGCGCTGATGAGTTCTACTCGAACTTCTTCATGGCCACCGGTTTCCACGGTTTCCACGTGATCATCGGCACTATCTTCCTGACGGTTTGCCTTATCCGTGCGCTGAAAGGTGACTTCACCCCCGAGCAGCATGTCGGTTTCGAGGCCGCTGCCTGGTACTGGCACTTCGTTGACGTTGTCTGGCTGTTCCTCTTCGTAGCGGTCTACGTTTGGGGCACCGCAGGTCTGGCGCACTAAGCCGACCCGGGCGACACCGGAAATTGTAGCGGGTACAGGTTTGTGGTTCCAAAATCCGCAGACAGCCCGTAAGAAACGCAGCGCGCGGGGGCTTCCTCCGCGCGCTTTTCCTTGGCGATGAGGACGCGATGCGGCGGTTTATCTTTCTATCCCTTGTTGGCGGCCTGGGCCTATTGGCGCTGCTATCGCTTGGGATCTGGCAGATGCAGCGCCTGGCCTGGAAGGAAGACATCCTGGCCACCATCGAAGCGCGCATTGCGGATGCTCCCGGCCCCTTGCCCGAGGTGCTGGAGTCGGAGCGTGACAAATACCTGCCTGTGCGTCTTGAGGGCGAGATCCTGCCGGGCGAATTGCACGTTCTGACCTCGATCCAGGGCACCGGCGCAGGTTATCGCGTTATCGCGCCTTTCGTGACCGACGGCGGTCGTCGCCTGCTGCTGGACCGTGGCTTCATCATCGCCAGCCGCAAGGATGAGACCCGCACTACCGGCCTCGCGACCGTGATCGGCAACCTGCACTGGCCGGTCGAGGTGGACGGGTTCACACCGGAGCCGGACACGGAAAAGAACATCTGGTATGCCCGCGACGTTGCGCCGATGGCGGCAGAGCTGGGCACCGAACCGGCGATGGTGATCCTGCGTGAGCTGCGCTCGGACGTAGTGGATCCCGGCGCGACCCTGCCGCAGCCCGTTACCATATCGGGCATTGCCAATGACCACTTGCAATATGCACTCACCTGGTTTTCGCTGGCCTTTATCTGGGCCGCGATGACCGCCTATTTCCTGTGGCGCAACCGCGCCAAATCCGAAGGCTGAAGCGATGAAATACATCTCCACCCGCGGGCAGGCGCCCGAGCTGACGTTCGAAGAGGCGATGCTGACCGGGCTGGCCCGCGACGGCGGCCTTTATGTGCCCGCCGAGATCCCGCAGATGAGCCATGATGAGATCGCGGCCCTGTCGGGCCTGTCTTACGAGGAAACCGCCTTCCGGGTGATGCGTCCCTTCCTCGGCGATTGCTTCACCGATGACGAATTCCGCGAGATCATCGCCAAGGCCTATGCCGGGTTTGGTCACGCCGCCCGCGCACCGCTGAAACAGTTGGCGCCCAATCATTTCTTGTTGGAGCTGTTCCACGGCCCGACCCTCGCGTTCAAGGATTTCGCGATGCAGCTGATCGGTCAGCTCTTCGAAGTCGCCCTGAAACGCCGCGGCGAAAGCGTGACCATCGTCGGCGCCACCTCTGGCGATACCGGCTCTGCCGCGATTGAAGCTTTCCGGGGGCTGGATGCGGTCAATGTCTTCATCCTTTACCCCCATGGCCGCGTCAGCGAGGTGCAGCGCCGCCAGATGACAACCCCTGCGGACAGCAACGTGCACGCGCTTGCGGTCGAAGGCGACTTTGACGACTGTCAGGCGGCGGTCAAGGACATGTTCAACGATTTTGAGTTCCGCGACAGCGTGCGCCTTGCCGGGGTGAACTCGATCAACTTTGCCCGCGTGCTGGCGCAGGTGGTCTATTACTTCTCCTCCGCCGTCAGCCTTGGCGCGCCGCATCGCAAGATCAGCTACACCGTGCCCACGGGCAACTTTGGTGACATCTTCGCCGGCTATATCGCCAAACAGATGGGTCTGCCGATCGACCAACTGGTGGTGGCCACCAACCAGAACGACATCCTGCACCGCTGCCTCTCGGGGCAGGGCTATTTCAAGGGGGACACCATTCCCTCGATCAGCCCGTCGATGGACATTCAGGTCTCTTCCAACTTTGAACGTGCCCTGTTCTACGCCTACGGGCAGGATGGCGCTGCCGTGGGTCAACTGATGGATGAGTTGAAGACGGGCGGCTTTGAGGTCAGCCAGGGCGCCATGCAGGCGCTGCAGGAGACCTATGTTTCCGGCCGTGCCTCGGAAGAAGAAACCATGGCGACGATCAAATCCGAATGGGCCGCCTCGGGCGAACTGCTGTGCCCCCACGGCGCCGTTGGTGTGAAGGTTGCAAACCAGTTGCGCGTTGCCGATATCCCCATGGTGACGCTGGCGACGGCCCACCCGGCGAAATTCCCAGCCGCGGTGGAAGAGGCGAGTGGTATCCACCCGCCGCTGCCCGCCCGCATGGCGGATCTTTATGAGCGCGACGAGCGCGTCACCCGCATCGACAACGATCTGGCCGCCCTTGAGGCGCATATCAGAAAGAACATCGCGAATTGACAGTTCAGCAACACACACTCGCCAACGGGTTCCGCATCGTTTCGGAGAACATGCCGGGGCTGGAATCCGCCTCTATCGGGATCTGGGTGACAGCAGGTGGCCGCCACGAGCGGCCTGAACAGAATGGGATCGCCCATTTTCTTGAGCATATGGCCTTCAAGGGCACCAAGACCCGGTCGGCGCTGCAGATTGCCGAGGCGATCGAGGATGTGGGCGGCTATATCAACGCCTATACCAGCCGCGAGGTTACAGCCTATTACGCGCGGGTTCTGAAGGATGACGTGCCGCTGGCGATGGATGTGATCGGGGATATCCTGCTCAATCCGGTGTTCGACCCGCGTGAGATTGAGGTCGAGCGCGGGGTGATCCTGCAGGAGATCGGTCAGGCGCTGGATACGCCGGACGATGTGATCTTTGATTGGTTGCAGGAAGAAAGCTATCGCGATCAGGCGCTGGGGCGCACCATTCTGGGCCCGGCAGAACGCATTCGCAGCTTTTCTCGTAATGACCTGCAAGGCTTTGTCGATCAGCACTACGGACCGGGACAGATGATTCTGGCCGCGGCCGGTGCGGTGGATCACGACGCGCTGGTGCGGCTGGCCGAGGCGCAGTTCGGCCATATGGCGCCACGGCCAGTACCGGAACCGGATGCCGCGCGCTTTACCGGTGGCGGCGAGGCGCGGCGGGATAAGCAGCTGGAGCAGGCTCATTTTGCGCTGGCTCTTGAAAGCCCCGGCTACCGCGATGATGAGATCTACACTGCGCAGATCTATGCCAGCGCCCTTGGCGGCGGCATGTCCTCGCGCCTGTTCCAGGAAATCCGCGAAAAGCGGGGTCTTTGCTATACTATCTTTGCGCAGGCAGGCGCCTATGCGGATACCGGGTCGACGACGATTTATGCAGGGACTTCGGGCGATCAGCTTGCCGATCTGGCGCATATCACCATCGACGAAATGAAGCGCGCCGCCGAAGATATGCGCGAAGACGAAGTTGCGCGCGCGCGCGCCCAGATGAAGGCCGGCATGCTGATGGGGCTGGAAAGCCCGTCGAACCGTGCCGAACGTCTGGCTCGTCTGGTGCAGATCTGGGACCGGGTGCCATCGCTGGAGGATACCGTGGCCCGCATTGACGCGGTAACCGTCGCCGGGGTGCGGGCTTTGGCCGAACGCCTTGCGGTCGCGGCACCGGCGGCGTTGGCGCTTTATGGTCCGGTCGCAGATGCGCCCACTCTGGCGCGGCTGCAGGAGAGGCGCGCTGCCTGATGCTGCTGTCCCGCCGTAAAGTCTGGCTTGAAACAGAACGTCTGACACTCAGACCGCCGGTGCATGGCGATTTTCACGGCTGGGCCGCGTTGCGGCTGCAAAGCCAGGACTACCTTGTCCCTTGGGAGCCGGTCTGGGCGCCGGATCACCTAAGCCGCAAGGCCTTTACCAACCGGGTCTACTGGGCGCAGCGGGCGGTGTCCTCCGGCTCGGCGCTGCCGCTGTTCCTGATCCGGCGGTCGGATCAGGCACTGGTGGGGGCGATCACGCTGGACAATATCCGCCGCGGCCCGGCGCAGGCGGGTACCCTTGGATACTGGACCGGGCAGCCCTTTGCGCGGCGTGGTTACATGGCCGAGGCGATTGGCGCGGTGGTGCATCATGCCTTTGGCAAGCTGGACCTCAGCCGAATCGAGGCAGCCTGCTTGCCGGAAAACGTGGCTTCGCGCGGATTGCTGGAACGCTCAGGCTTCAAATACGAAGGCGTGGCGCAATCCTATCTTCAGATCAATGGCCGCTGGCGCACGCATGTGCTCTACGCCTCGCTGCGCCACGATAGGCGCGGTAAGACCCTGGTTGGTCAGGCTTAGAAATACCTCTTCAAAGTATGAGGACGAACCCTCCCGCGCCCGTAGGTGCACCGGCTGCGTCGATGCGCCTTGGCGGCCTTGGGCATGGCACCGCGCGTTGCACGGTGCAGCGCCGCACCCTGTGCGGCGCCCGGCCCAACGGGGCAGGGGCATTCTGTGAATGCCGCGGGCCGGGCGGGAGTGTTTGCCGACACGATCAGAGCGCAGCGCCGCATAACTCGGGGCAGTGTCTGGGGGCATAGGCTCACTTATGCTGATTTTGCGTAAAACAGGCTGACAGGAAGGGCGAGTGCGCTACACTTCTGCCATGCGTGTTTTTGTTCAGTATCTGGTTTCGCTCGTAGTCTCGGCAATCTTCGCCGCTCCGCTGGCCGCGCAGGAGCGCCGGGCCAGCCATTGCATTGCTCTCGCTGAGGCGGCCCCGGGGATCGCCTATCTGCACAAGGCCAGCTGGCAGGACCCGGTGTCGGAACATTCGGTGCGGATCCGGTATCTGTCGCACGCCAGTTTCCTGATCCAGACCGAAGGTGGCCTGAACGTGGTGACCGACTTCACCGGCTTTACCGGATCGGCCGATTTCATCCCGGATGTGGTCACCATGAACCATGCTCATGAAACCCATTGGACCGCCCACCCCGATCCGGCCATCCCGCATGTGCTGGAAGGCTGGGGTGCCTTTGGTGAGGGGATCAGCCACCATCTGGACCTGGGTGAAATGCTGATCCGCAATGTGCCCACCGATATCCGCTCTGCCTATAGCGATGGGGTAGAGGTGGCCGGGAATTCGATTTTCGTGTTTGAGGTCGCAGGGCTGTGCATCGGGCATCTGGGCCATCTGCATCACGTGCCGACGCCCGAGCAATTCGCGGCGCTGGGGCGGCTTGATGTGGTGATGGCCGCCGTGGATGGCGGCATGACCCTGGCGCTGCCTGAAATGGTCGAGGTGTTGAACCGGCTGCGGTCCTCGGTAATCCTGCCGATGCATTGGTTCACCGATTACTCGCTGGAGCGTTTCCTGTCGCAGATCGGGCCGGAGTTCGACGTGGTGCAGGATGGCGCGGCAGATATCACTGTGTCGCTGCGCAGCCTGCCGGACAGGCCGACGATCCATGTGCTGCGCCCCTCTTATCTGCGCAAAGACGAGTAAGCAGTCTTGCCTTGAGAGGCGCAATTGGACATGCAGGTTTCATGACACTGAATTCTGCCGATTCCGCCTTTGTCGCCCGCCTTGCCGATCAGTGGCCTGAGGGCGTTTTGCGCCCCGCCGACCCACGCTATCTGGAAGAGCCGCGTGGAAGGTATCAGGGGCAGGCGGGCTTGCTGGCCATGCCGCACTCCACCGAAGAGGTCGCAACGCTGGTGCGCGCTGCGCATGAGGCACGTGTGCCGGTGGTGCCCTATGGCGGCGGTACCGGTCTGGTGGGCGGTCAGGTGATGCCGGGAGGCCCGGCGCCCCTGCTGCTGTCGCTGGAAAAAATGACCGCGATCCGCGGCGTCTACCCCGAGGAAAACGTGCTGATTGCCGAAGCGGGCGCGATCCTTGCCGATGTGCAGGCCGCCGCGACTGAGGCCGGACGCTTGTTCCCGCTGTCGCTGGCCGCCGAAGGCTCGGCCCGGATTGGCGGCAACCTTGCGACCAATGCAGGCGGGGTCAATGTGCTGCGCTATGGCAATGCCCGCGATCTGTGCCTGGGGCTGGAGGCGGTGCTGCCCAATGGAGAGATCTGGCACGGGCTGTCGCGCCTCAGGAAGGACAACACCGGCTACGATCTGCGCAATCTTCTGGTCGGCTCCGAAGGCTCTCTGGGCGTCATCACTGCGGCATCGTTGAAACTGTCACCGATCCCGGCGGCGCAGGGCACGGCGGTCTTTGTGGTGCCATCGCCGCAGGCGGCAATTGCGCTGCTGTCGCTGGCGCGTGACCAGTTGGGCGAAGGGATCAGCGCCTTTGAACTGATGCACCGGCAGGGGCTGGCGTTTCTGGCAGAAACCATGCCGCAGGTACGCCAACCCTTTGCCGAGGCACCGGAATGGTGCGTGCTGATCGAGCTGGGGCTGGCGCGCGGGCTGGATCCGGAAGAGGCGCTTGCGGACCTGTTCGAGGCGGCGCTGGAGGCCGATCTGGCACAGGACGGGGTGATTGCCCAGTCGGCGGCGCAGCGCGAGGCCCTGTGGACGGTGCGCGAGACGATCCCCGAGGCCAACCGCCTGATCGGCGCGATTTCCAGCCACGATATCTCGGTGCCGATCTCGGAAATCCCGGATTTCATCACGCGCGGCGGAGAGGCTATCGCGCGGCTGGGAGAGGGCGATATGCGGATCAATTGCTTTGGCCACCTTGGCGATGGCAACCTGCATTACAACGTCTTCCCGGCGGCGGGAAAGACGCGCAAGGAATACGAACACCTGCGCGAGGATGTGAAACGCACGGTGCATGATCTGGTGGCTGACTTCGACGGGTCGATGAGCGCGGAGCATGGCATCGGGCGCATGAAGACCGGCGATTTGGAGCGTTATGGCGATCCGGTAAAACTGGCCGCGATGCGCGCCATCAAGGACGCGCTCGATCCCCACGGCATCATGAACCCCGGCGCGGTGCTGCGGCAAGGTACCTGACAACGTGGCGCTCCCGCGCCTGCAGGATTGGGCTGTGCCAGCCCCCTCACAGTCTTGGGCCCGGCAGCGGGCAAAGCCCGCTGTGCGCAGGGGGCAGCGGTGCAGCAGAGCGCGGACGTAGGGTCAGGCGATGCTGGGGGTGGCCGACGGTTTCTGCGGGCGGCTGCGCATCAGCAGGTAGCCGATGATCAGGATATTCAGCCCGTTCCAGGCGATGCCGTTGATAAAGGCCATCTGGTAGTTGCCGGTTACGTCGTAGATCCAGCCGGACATCCAGCCACCCAGAGCCATGCCGAGAATGGTCATCATCATCACGAAACCGACCCGCGCACCGGCCTCTTTCGGGGGCATGTATTCGCGTACCACCAGCGCATAGCTGGGAACGATGCCCCCCTGCGCGAGGCCGAACAGTGCGCTCACCAGATAAAGCGGCACCATGCCGTCAAAGGGCAGGTAGAAGAACAGCGCGATGCATTGCAGGACCGAACCGATCAGCAGGATCGCCACGCCGCCGAGCCGGTCCGCCGCAAGGCCTGAGAGGATCCGGCTGACCACACCGCCCAGCAGCATCAGCGACAGCATCTCCGCCCCCACTGCAGGCCCGTAGCCAAGGCCGACGCAATAGGCAACGATATGCACCTGGGGCATCGACATGGCGACGCAGCAGCCGATCCCGGCAAGCCCCAGCAGCCATTGCAGGGTGCGCGCGGACATGCCGGTGCTGCGCGCATTGAGCGCCGAGGCTGCATCAGAGGCGGCATAGGCCTCTGCCGGGACTCGGCGGCGCAGCAGCAGGGCAAGCGGGATCACCACGGCAACGGTGATCGCGGCCAGGGCAAAATAGACCATGCGCCAGCCGCCGCTCTCCAAGAGCCCGGCCAGCAGCGTCGGCCAGATCGCCCCCGAGAGGTAATTGCCGCTGGCCACCAGCGCCACGGCGATACCGCGCCGCCGCAGGAACCAGTGCGAGATATCCGCGATCAGAGGGCCGAAACCTGCTGCTGTGCCGAGACCCAGAAGCAGGTGCGTAAGGGACAGAACCGCCATCGTCGGCGCAAAGGTGGAGAGCACATAGCCCGAAGCCGTCGCTGCAACGGCGCCGATCAGCGCGAGGGTAATGCCAAACCTGTCCACCAGCCGCCCGATCAGCAGGTTGCCGAGGGCAAAACCCACCATGGTAAGCGTATAGGGCATGGAAGAGGCGGCGCGCCCGGAGCCGAATTCGGCTTCGACGGCGGGCATGATGACGATGATCGCCCACATGCCCACATTGGCCACGGTTGCAATGGCCAGGGTGATAAGAAGTCGAAGCCAGGAATAGCGGCTGTCAAGGATCGCGGCAGTGTTCATGCCGGCACGCTAGGGCGCGTGCCGACGGGCTGCAACTGAATTCGCCCTCACGAATTCGCGTCTGCGGTTACTTCGGGAGGATGACCTTGTCGATCACGTGGATCACGCCGTTCTCGGCCTCGATATCGGCGGTGACCACGCTGGCGTCATTGACCATCACACCCTTGTCGAGATCAATCATCACCGCGCTGCCCTGCACGGTTGCGGCGCTCATGTCGTCAGTAAGGTCACCGGACATCACCTTGCCCGGCACCACGTGGTAGGTCAGGATCGATACCAGCTTTTCCTTGTTCTCGGGCTTCAGCAGGTCTTCGACCGTGCCTTCGGGCAGGGCAGCAAAGGCGGCATCGGTCGGGGCGAAGACGGTGAAAGGACCTTCGCCTTTCAGGATGTCCACCAGACCGGCGGCCTTGACGGCGGCGACCAGGGTGTTGAAGTCTCCGGCGCCGACAGCGGTGTCGACGATATCCTTGGAATGACCGCCTGCGAAGGCCGCTCCGGCCATGAACAGCGTGGCTGCGGTGGTCGTCATCATCTTGCGGAACATCTTGGTCTCCTCATGTGTTTCGGTTGTGCGACACCTTTCGTCAGGCATCGTGAGACCTACGGCAGAGGGGGCGGTCCGGATGAAGCGGGTTTTCGCCGGGAGGGGTTTGACAAGAAAACCGCCGGAGCTAAGCCCGGCGGCGTCATGATTTCCAATCAACAAAACGTGATCAGGATGTGAGTAATCCGTGACCCTGTTTCGGCGCGGGCCGGTTCAGTCGCCTTCGAATTCGCACAGGACGTGGACGTCCATTCCGAGATCCTCAAGCTTCTTGCGGCCGCCCAGATCGGGCAGGTCGACAATGAAGGAACAGGAGATGATTTCACCACCCAGCCGCTCGATCAGCTTGATCCCGGCGCCTGCGGTCCCGCCGGTGGCCAGCAGATCATCGACCACCAGCACCTTTTCTCCGGGCTGGATGGCATCGTCGTGGATCTCGACAATCGCTTCGCCGTATTCCAATTGGTATTCTTCGCTGATGGTGGTGCCGGGCAACTTGCCTTTCTTGCGGATCGGCACAAAGCCGACGCTCAGCTGGTGAGCGATGGCGCCGCCCAGGATGAAACCGCGCGCCTCAAGACCCACGACCTTGTCGATCCGCTCACCGGCGTAGGGGTGCAGCATCTGGTCGATGGCCATACGGAACCCGCGCGGATCGGCGAACAGGGTGGTGACATCGCGGAACATGATCCCTTCGTGCGGGAAATCGACGATGGTGCGGATGTAGTCTTTGACGGCGGTTTTCTTGGGCATGGAAGGCTCCTGCTTGCGGGAACGGATGGCGCGGATGGGTGCGGCCCGGACCGGTAAAGGGGCACCGGAGCCGCCACGGGGTTTGGCCGAAGCGCGCCGCCCATGCAAGGAAAACCTTGCGATCCTGGGCCGCCCGGTGCCGCAGAGCGGCAGTGAGCGGGCCCAAGACGATTAGAGGGCGATCAGGCGCTGAGCACGCGGCCTGCCACCGCATCCAGTTTGGCCAGAACCGCAGGGTCGCGTTTCTCGGGAGCGGTCATGATGGCGTATTCAAGCGCCCGGTCGCAGCCATGCGGACAGGGCGCGCGCTCGGCGCCCAGAATGCCTGGCAGGCGGCGCACGAGTTCACGCCCGTTGCTGGAGTTGCCCTGCAGCGTGGACAGGATCTCGGTGATGTCCACGGCGCCGTGGTCGGGGTGCCAGCTGTCATAATCGGTCACCATCGCGATGGAGGCGTAGCACAGCTCTGCCTCGCGGGCGAGTTTGGCCTCGGGCATGTTGGTCATGCCGATCACGTCGCAGCCCCAGCTTTCGCGGTACATTTTCGATTCCGCCACCGAGGAGAACTGCGGCCCCTCCATGCAAAGATAGGTGCCGCCGCGGTGCACGGTGATCCCGGCATCGCGCGCTGCCGCCTCGGCCGCATCGCTGAGCCGCTCGCAAGTGGGGTGGGCGACGCTGACATGGGCGACGCAGCCGGTCCCGAAGAAGGATTTTTCCCGTGCAAAGGTGCGGTCGATGAACTGATCGACGATGACGAAATCGCCCGGCGCCATGTTTTCGCGAAAAGACCCGCAGGCAGAGACGGAAAACACATCTGTAGCGCCCAGCCGTTTCAGCGCGTCGATATTGGCGCGGTAGGGCACTTCGGTCGGGGAATGCACGTGGCCACGCCCATGCCGCGGCAGGAAGGCCATTTTCACGCCGTCCAGCATGCCGGTCAGGATCTGGTCCGAGGGCGTACCCCAGGGGGTTTCAACGCTGACCCACTCGGCCCCGCCCAGCCCGTCGATATCGTAGATGCCGGAGCCGCCGATGACGGCGATCATGGTGTCCTTGGTCACGTCCTATTCTCCTGCTGATGTTGCTTCTTGGGTATGCGCAAGACGGCGCCCTTTTGGCAAGCCCCGCCGTCTCACGATGCCGAAACCGGATGGGCTGGGCGCGCAGGTGACCCCGTGCGAGAGGTCAGCGCTTTGGTGTCGATGCGCGGGTCAAGGCGCTGTCCATCATGCGCCGGAAGGTGGGGCACTGACTGTGGTCCGGAGCAGTGCATTCTGCCACGTGGCGCAGCGCACGGGACAGGACACGGAGCTCTCGGATGCGCTGCTCGACCTCATCTGCGCGCGCGTGCAGTCTTTGGCGGTCCAGATCGAACCCGTCTGCATTGCCCAGCATGGCGCCTATCTCTTGCAGGCTGAACCCGGCGGCCCGTCCCATGGCAATGAGCGCGAGCCGGTCCAGAACGCTGTCGTCATACTGACGTCGCAAGCCCTTCCGGCTGTCGGCGCGGATCAGGCCGATATCTTCGTAGTATCGCAGGGCAGAGGGTTTGACGCCGCTGCACCGGGCAACCTCGGCGATGTCCAGAGATTTCATCTTGACCTCAAGCTGGCTTGAATTTGCACACCTCAAATCTCTAGCAGTTTGAAATATGAAACAGGAGCAAATTATGGAGATGCATTGGAACCTGATCTGGCAGGTCACTTTCGTTGGGAGCGTTGCAACTGCGCTGATTGATGTCGCGGCATGGGCGCGAGGACGCTGGATGGGCGTGCCGGGGCCGAACTGGGGACTTGTCGCACGCTGGGTGTTGGGTCTTTTCCAAGGACGCCTGATGCTGGGCGCCGGGGGAAAGAAGATGCCCCCAAGGGGTTTTGAAACCGCGCTGGGCTGGATGTTTCACTATGCGGTTGGGGGCGCGCTAGCCTTCGGTCTGTGGGGCATAGTTGGCGCAGGATGGCTTCAGGCACCCGCCCTTGGTCTAACGCTTGGCTACGGAGTATTGACGGTGGTCTTGCCCTTTTGCCTGTTGCAGCCCGCAATGGGTTTGGGATTTGCCGCCCGCAAGACAGCCTTTCCGTGGCGCGCTCGATTGAACAGTCTGATCACCCATGGCATTTTTGGGTTTGGTCTGTTTTTGGGCAGTGCGCTATTGCAGGTGATTTCGGCCCGCTAAGCAAAGGACGAGAGGAGGTCAGATCGGATCACGAGCCTTGCCCCCAAGGCCAGTTTCAGCTAGGGGCGGGCCACAACGTGACCTCCTCCAACCGCAGGTATTCTTGATGAAACGCGCCGCCATGGCCCTTTTGGCCAATCGTATTTCCCCGCCGAACCTATCCATCATGCAGGACGAGGGCTGGTCCGTGGGCCGCGTGCGCACCGAGCTGTTGTCGGGGCTGACCGTGGCGTTGGCGCTGGTCCCCGAGGCGGTGGCTTTTGCCTTTGTCGCCGGGGTGCACCCGCTGGTGGGTCTCTATGCGGCCTTTATGGTGGGGTTGATCACGGCGCTGATCGGCGGACGCCCCGGCATGATCTCGGGGGCGACGGGGGCGCTTGCGGTGGTCATGGTGGCGCTGGTGGCGGAACACGGCGTCGAGTATCTTTTTGCGACCGTGGTGCTGATGGGCATCCTGCAGGTGATCGCTGGGGTGATGCATTGGGGTAAATTCATCCGTCTGGTGCCGCATCCGGTGATGCTGGGCTTTGTTAACGGTCTGGCCATCGTTATTTTCCTGGCGCAGCTCACCCAGTTCAAGGTCCCCGGCAGCGGTGGCACCGAGTGGTTGTCCGGTCTGTCGCTTTATATGATGCTGGGGCTGGTGGCCCTGACCATGGCGATTATCTGGGGCACGCCCAAGATCACCTCGGTGATCCCGGCGCCGCTGGCGGGCATTGGCATCGTGGCAATCCTCGTGATCGCACTGGGCTTGGATGTACCGCGGGTCGGCGATCTGGCCTCGATCGAAGGCGGCTTTCCGGCCTTTCACAATCCCTTTGGTGATGGCATTGGCCTTTATGGGACTGCGCTGGCGCCGTTCAATCTGGAAACCCTTGAGATCATCCTGCCCTATGCGGTGATCCTAGCCGCCATTGGTCTGATAGAAAGCCTGCTAACGCTGAACCTGGTGGGCGAAATCACCGGCAAGCGCGGCGGTGCCAGCCAGGAGTGCATCGCGCAGGGCACCTCGAATATCGTCACCGGTTTCTTTGGCGGCATGGGCGGCTGCGCCATGATCGGCCAGTCGATGATTAACGTGAAATCGGGTGGCCGCACCCGGATCGCCGGTATCGCGGCGGCGCTGTTCCTGTTGACCTTTATCGTCGTGGCTTCGCCGCTGATCGAACAGATCCCGCTGGCGGCGCTGGTGGGGGTGATGTTCATGGTGGTGATCGGCACCTTCGCCTGGAACAGCCTCAAGATCATGACCAAGGTGCCGCTGATGGATGCCTTTGTGATCGTGCTGGTGACCGTGGTGACGGTGATGACCGACCTCGCCATCGCCGTGGTGGTCGGGGTGATCGTCTCGGCGCTGGCCTATGCCTGGAACAACGCGCGCCGCATTCATGCCCGCACCCGCGAATCCGCCAGCGACAAGGGCGCCAAGGTCTATGAAATCGAAGGACCGCTGTTCTTTGGCTCCACCGATGGTTTCATCGAGCTCTTCGACGTGGCAGGCGATCCCGAGCGTGTGATCGTCGATTTTGCCAACAGCCGGGTGGTGGACCAGTCTGCCCTGCAGGCGATCGAGGCGCTGGCCGGGAAGTACGAGGAAGAGGGCAAGACCATCGTGCTGCGTCACCTCAGCCGTGATTGCCACCAGCTCCTGTCTAAGGCCGGCCACTTGATGGTCGACAGCGACGATGACCCGGAATACGCGCTGGCGGTGGATTACTCGGTCAAGACCGGGGTCCTGGGCGGCCACTGACCGTCTGGGTCAAGTCTGGAAAATTGAATGGGGCCTCCGGATGCGGAGGCCCCTTTTTGATGTGTGTAGGGTATTAAGGAAGAAGTCTCGGGCTCACCAAAGCAGCAGCCCCGGATCCGCCCACGCGCGGCCTGTCTGTCACGAACCCTGTCCCGCGCTACAAGCAAAATGGCCGTATCCACGCCCCTGTTTGGGGCGCGGAACCTCGGCAATTTGGCTTGCACTTGGTCCGGCTTCGTGCCCGCAGGCTTGCGTCGAGGGCGGCTCCGAAGCAGCAGCTTGGGCAGGTGTCAGTCGGGCGCGAGGCTTTCGAGCATGTCGAGATCGCCGGACAGCAGCGCAGGCTCGGCGCGCAGGATCAGATCGACAGGCCAGTCCCACCATTTGAGGGCCAGAAGCCGCGCGATCTGGGGTTTTGAAAAGCGAAAGCGCTCGGCGCGTCCGGGATTGCCGGTGACGATGCCATAGGCCGGAACCGAGCCGCGCACCACAGCGCCTGCGCCGATGATGGCGCCATCGCCGATGCGGGCGCCGGGCAGCACCATCGCGCCATAGCCGATCCAGACGTCATTACCGATCACGGTATCGCGGGTGTCGGGCTGAAAACCTGCCATCTGCGCGGGGTCGAAGACCGGGAAGGGGTAGCAGCTGAGCCCGTCCTGCCCGTGGTTGGCCGAGGCGGTGATGAAACGCGCGCCATGGGCGATCTGGCAAAAGCGTCCGATCACCAGCCTTTCGCGGGCACCGGGGAACAGGTAGGGCGCCAGATGCGACGCCCAGTCCTTTGGCGGATCGAAATCCGAGGCATAGCTGTAATCGCCAACCTGGAAATTGGGATGGTCCACCGCGCGCGACAGCATCACGGTGCCCGCATGGGGCGTGCCGTCTGGCAGGATGATCGGGTGGCGCAGGCCGGGATCGGGAAGGGGCATGATGGCGCTCAGTCGTCGGGGCGGGCCAGCGAGAAGACCTCGGTCACGCGGGAATAATCGCGGTAACCAAGGCGGGCCAGCGGTTCAAATGTGGTGACGTCGAACATGCCGTCCTTCATGCAGTCATCGCGCAGGTGCACGCCAGTCACTTCGCCAAATGCGACGCGGTTGGAGACTCCGGGTAGCGTCACGATCTTGGTCAGCTTGCACTCCAGCGCGGCGGGGGCACCGGCAATGCGCGCGCAATTGATGGTCTGGCAATCCTCGGCGGTAAGACCCGCATGGGCGAATTCATCGACATCTTTGCCCAAGGTCTGCGAGCTGGCATTCATCGCATCGCGCATGGCGTAGGAGACGATATTGACGCAGAAGACGCCGGTCTCCTCGATATTGGCCATGCTGTCCTTGGTGTTGTCTTGGTCTTCCTTGCTGCCGGTGGAGGCAAACATCACCTGCGGCGGCGTATAGGCGACGCCGTTGAAAAAGGAATAGGGCGCCAGGTTGTTGACACCGTCAGCCGAGCGGGACGAGATCCAGCCGATCGGGCGCGGCGTGATCACGGCGTTGAACGGGTTATGGGGCAGGCCGTGGCCGTCTTCGGGGCGGTAGAACATGCGCGTCTCCAATTGTTTGCTCAATGCTTAGGCCCGTGCTAGGGCGAATTCCACCCCTTTACGGGTGATTTCGCGGAGGCGTGAGTGGCGTGATCGAACTGAAACCGGAGCAGCCGGACGACCGCTGGGAAGTGGAGGCGCTTTATGATCTGTGCTTTGCGCCGGGGCGTGAGGCGCTGTCGTCCTATCGCCTGCGCGACGGGGTTCCGCCGGTTTCGGGCCTCAGCCTTGTGGCGCGGGATGAGCAGGGCATTCTGGCCGGTGCGATCCGGTTCTGGCCGGTGCATGTGGGTACGGCGGATGCGCTGTTGCTGGGGCCGGTGGCGGTACACCCGACCCACCAGGGGGAGGGGCTGGGCGGGTCTCTGATCCGGGACAGCCTTGCGCGGGCCGCCGATTCTGGCTGGGCGCGCGTCATGCTGGTGGGCGATGCGCCCTATTACCGCCGGTTCGGGTTCGAGAAGCTTGAGGGCGTGTTGATGCCGCCGCCCACCAACCCCGACCGGGTGCTGGGACTGGCGCTGATCGCGGACGCCTGGGACGGTGTTGACGGAGATGTGACCCGCTGGACCCGCACGCAGTATTAAGCGGTCGACCCCGCTTCAACTGGGGGCCTTTTCTCTGCTATCGTAAAAGGAGGATAGGGCTGTATCCACAGAAACCCTGCAAGCCCAGGTGGTGCCACATTGAACAGATCCGCTCTGTCTGCCATTTCAAAGTCGGGGACGGGGACCGCAACCCAGGTCGCGGCGCTGTGCTTTCGCATTACTAAGACCGGCAAGCCGCGGATTCTGATGATCACGTCGCGGGGAACCGGGCGCTGGATCTTGCCGAAAGGCTGGCCTATCCCGGGGCGCAGCCTGGCCGAATCCGCAGCCATCGAAGCCTGGGAGGAAGCGGGCGTGCGGGGCGTTCCGGTGGACAACTGCCTGGGCGAGTTTACCTATGACAAATGGCGCAGCGAATTATCACCTGTGCCCTGTGTCGTGCGGGTCTATCCCGTCATCGTGACGGCCCTGCAGGATGAGTTCCCCGAACGGCATCAGCGCCAGCGGGCGTGGACATCCCCGCGCAAGGCTGCGGGGCTGGTGCAGGAAAAGGCGCTGAAGAAAATTCTTACCCGGTTTGATCCTGATGGGATCGGCTCTGAACTTTTCAACTCTTGAAGTGAGGTGAGGGGAACGCGTAATGGGCAGTATCCGCTGTGAGAAACGAGATGATACAGTATAGTCTGAAATGCGCCGAGGGTCACAGCTTTGACAGCTGGTTCCAGTCGGCTGCTGCCTTTGACAAACTGGCCGCCGCCGGGATGGTGTCCTGCGCCATCTGCGGTTCGCAAAAGGTGGAGAAGGCCATTATGGCGCCGCATGTGCGTCCCGGTCGCAAGTCTGTTTCCCCCTCAACTGACCCCGATACCGCCGCCGCGTCCGCGCAGGCAGGCGGAGCTTCGCCGCAGGCTTCTGTTCCTGCCCAGGTGCCGGAGGGGGCGCCAGGTGCTCTCAGTGCTCCTGCCAGCGAGCAGGAAAAGGCCCTCCGCGAGCTGCGGCGCCAGGTCGAGGAGAACTCGGACTACGTCGGAAAGGATTTCGTCTCGGAAGCGCGTGCCATGCATTTGGGCGATGCGCCCGAACGGGCAATTCACGGCGAGGCGCGGCTGGACGAGGCAAAGGCATTGATCGAGGACGGGGTGCCGGTTTTGCCGCTGCCTTTCGGTCCGACGCGAAAAACGAATTAAAGGGACAGGCATATGCACGCAGTTGTGACCGGGGCGAGCCGGGGCATTGGCCGGGAGCTGGTAAAGCAGCTCACAGAGGCCGGGCACGAGGTGACAGGCACCTCGCAGGATCATTCCTCGGGGGTGCGGCTTGATGTCTGCGATTCCGGCCAGCAGGCGCGATTTGCCGCCCACCTTGGCGACAAACCGGTTGATCTTCTGGTCTGCAACGCTGGTGTCTATATCGACAAGGGCATGGCGCTGGAAGATTACACCACCGAGGTCTGGAGCAAGTCCCTGGCGGTGAATGTCACCGGCGTGTTCCTGACTGTGCAGGCGCTGCTGCCGAACCTGCGCCTGTCGGATAACCCGAAAATCGCGATCATTTCTTCCCAGATGGCCAGCCATGCCCGCGCCCCGGGGGGCAGCTATGCCTATCGCGCCTCAAAGGCGGCGGCGCTGAACATCGGGCGCAATCTGGCGACGGATTTGAAACCTGAAGGTATTTCGGTCGGGATCTATCATCCCGGCTGGGTGCGCACCGATATGGGCGGCAGCGAAGGGGATATCTCGGTCCAGGAATCGGCGGCTGGGTTGATGCATGAATTCGACGTGCTGACACTGCAGACGACAGGCTGCTTTCACACCTGGGATGGCCGTATCCACGCCTTCTGAGCCGAACCAACGCGTGTCGCCAAATGAAAACGCCAGAGCGGTCAGGCTCTGGCGTTTTGCTTTATGTGCAGGTCTGTTCTACGTCGTTACTCCCAGCAGCTGACCAGAACGGTCATGCCGCTGGCGTGGCGTACCAGTGCCTCGTTCGACAGGGGCGCGGCGCCGGCGGATTGATCGGCACTGGCGATCCCTGCAGCCGTGATTGCATTGCGCAGCGCGGTGGCATTGATGCCAAAGCTGACGCCTTCGGGCAGTTGGCGGCCCTTGATTTCGCGCGGCAGCAGCATGCCCAGAACCGCACCAGAGGCATCCAGCACCGGACCACCCGCATCGCCGGGCTGGGCTGCGAGATCCAAGCGGATCACGCCGTTGTTGCCATCAAGGCTTTTGATATCGGCTAGGGTGCCGAAGGTCAGGCTGGGAGCGCCCAGAATGCCCTCGTAGGAGAAACCCGACACGGCGATTTCGGATTGCAGGCGCGGCGTCTGGGTGGTGAACCCAGCAACTGCCATCGGGGCCAGGTTCTGGACAGGCTGCAGGATCGCGAGGCCATCCTCGGCATTGTTTGCGGCGACGGTTGCCTGATAGCCATGGTCCAGCGTGATCCGGCTGCAGCCTGCAACCACATCCGAGGTCGTCACCACGGCGCCGTTCTGGTCGACAAAGAAACCGGTCCGGGACAGGCGGGGCTTGCGCACTTCCAGACCGGACACCAGGTCGACGCTCTGGCGCACGTCGCTGCCTGCGGCGGCGTCCAGCACCCCGTCAAGCCGCTGGAAACTGTTCTGCATGGCGGCCAGCACCCCGGCACGGCGGTCCTCATCCCCGGTCGGCCAGATCAGGGTGAAGCCCTTGATCTCACCATTCTGCAGTCTGGCCTCGGTATGAGAGACGATCTGCCCGTTGCTGCCTTCGATGGTGAAACTGTCGTTGCCGCGCTGCCGGGGGCCGTCCAGAGGAACGATCTCAAGCGTCTGCATGATGTCATAAAGACCGAACAGCGTGTTCTTGTCGCCGCGCTGGCTGATCATCAGCACGCGCACGCCCAAAGAGCCGCGGCTGTCGTAATGGGCAAAGGGCGATTCATAGCGGGAGAAGGCGACTTCACCGGCGGGAATATCCATCGAGATCCCGGCGCCGGTATCGATGACATTGGCCATGCCGACGGAAATCAGCGGCGCGTTGTAATCATCCAGCAGAACCTGTCGCTGTGCGGTGGTCAGAACGCCGGTGGGCTCGAAACCCTTGAAGGACTGCCAGTCCGACATGGACCGGCGCGTGCCGCGACCAAAGGCGCCATCGATCGCAGCAGCATAGAAACCGGCGGCTTTCAGGGCGATCTGAAGCTCCTCGCGCTCTTCTCGGGTCAGCAGGCGTTCGCTGCGGCGGGCCTCGGCCGGGGTTTCATCGGGCAGGGTGATTTGCGGCTGCGATTCAACAACAGGTTCGGACACCTGCGGCACGGCCGGAGCCGTGGTCGGAGCCGTCGCGGTGGCCTGATCCTGTGCGCCGACCGGATAGAACTGATTGCGTAGGTTGGCCTGGAAGGCGATGAAGCTGTCGCGGGGGATCTGCCCCTCGCTGCGGTAGACCTGCAGGACCCGTTCGGCATCCTGGCGGGTATAGGGGCCAAGAACGATGCCGTACCAACCTGCGCCAAGGGTGAAACCGGCCACATCGGGCAGTCGCGCGGCATAGCTCTGCGCCTCCTGCTGGGCATCGGCCAGAGACGGGCGGGCCGCGATCTGGATCCAGACGGTCTCCTGTCCGGCTTGTTGCGCCTGTGCTGGACCAGCCAGAGCAAATGCAAACATATTGAGCGCCAGCAGCAGGGCGGTGACTATTCTTTTCATTACAGGACCTCTATCCCGATGGGGCAATTTGTTGTTGCGCAGATAAGCATTTTGATGGGGTAAAGAAAACTCCTGCAGAAGGGGGAATTCGTGCCTTGATGCAGCAAACCATCACCTTTGCCGCAGCCAGAGGCGCAAAGCATCCCTTACCTTGCCGTTCAAAGGCGACTAGCCGTTGACCCCCGGCGGGGGCTTGCATAGGAAGAACCCCGCATTTGCTGCCCTATTGAGATGTCCCAGAGAGGGATCTGATATGACCCAGACCACCAGCGGCGCCGCCGCCACCACTGCCTCCACCGACGCGCCGCGCTCGTTTCAGGAAATCATCCTGCGGCTGCAGGCCTACTGGGCATCCAAGGGCTGTGCCATCATGCAGCCCTATGACATGGAGGTCGGCGCCGGCACCTTCCATCCGGCCACGACGCTGCGCTCGCTAGGCTCGGCGCCCTGGGCTGCGGCCTATGTGCAGCCTTCACGTCGTCCCACCGATGGCCGCTATGGTGAGAACCCCAACCGTCTGCAGCATTACTACCAGTATCAGGTGCTGATCAAACCCAGCCCGCCGAACCTGCAGGAGCTTTATCTCGGCAGCCTCGAGGCGATCGGCATCGACATGGAGTTGCACGACATCCGGTTCGTCGAGGACGACTGGGAAAGCCCGACCCTGGGTGCCTGGGGGCTGGGCTGGGAAGTTTGGTGCGATGGCATGGAAGTCAGCCAGTTCACCTATTTCCAGCAGGTCGGCGGTCATGACTGCGCGCCGGTGTCGGGTGAGCTGACATACGGTCTGGAGCGTCTGGCGATGTATGTTCTGGGTATCGACCACGTGATGGACATGCCTTTCAATGATCCGAATGCGCCGATCCCGCTGACCTATGGCGATGTGTTCAAGCAGACCGAAGAGGAATACGCCCGCTGGAACTTCGACGTGGCCAACACCGAGGTTCTGCTGCGCCATTTCGAAGAGGCCGAGGCGGAGTGCAACACGATCCTGTCGCAGGCGCATGACGACCCAAAGACCGGCAAGCGCATCATCATGGCGCATCCGGCCTATGATCAATGCATCAAGGCGAGCCATATCTTTAACCTGCTGGATGCGCGCGGGGTGATTTCGGTCACCGAACGTCAGGCCTATATCGGCCGGGTTCGGGCGCTGGCCAAGCAATGCGCCGATGCCTTTGTGCAGACAGCCGCTGGCGGACAGGCCGCCTGAAGGGGACAGACGCCATGCTGGGCAAGGTTCTTGCGATCATTCTTGGATTGTCCGCGCTCGTCGCGGGCGGCGCCATGTACTATCTTCAGGTCTATGGCTTCTACGAAGAGGTGGCGCCGCAACCGGGCCGCGACGTGGTGCTGTTGCCACTTGATGGCAGCGAGCCGCGCCCGATCGCCTATGATGATTTCCAGGCCATTGACGCGGACAGCTCTCCGATCCGCTACCGGGCCTGCTTCACGACCGATTTGACGCGGCAGGATCTGGCAGCGGAATTCACTCCCTCCAAGCAGACCGTGCCGCGCAATGCGCCGGGCTGGTTCGACTGTTTCGACGCCGAAGCGCTGGGCACGGCGCTTGAGGAAGGTACTGCCACCGCTTTCGTTTCAGTGAAGAACATTTCCTATGGTGTCGATCGCATCGTGGCGATCACCGATCAGGGACAGGGCTTTGCCTGGCACGATATGAACGATTGCGGCAAACAGACCTATGATGGCACCTCTGTGGTGGAGGGCGCCTGCCCCGAGCGGGACGAGTAAACCATCTGTCAGCCCATCCGGGGCTGCTGCACTGACTGAAGATTTTTCGCGCCACCGGCGCATCTACCCCCGAGGACCTGGAATGCCCGATCTGCTGATTGAACTGTTTTCCGAAGAAATCCCGGCCCGTATGCAGGCGCGTGCGGCGGCGGATCTGAAAAAACGGATGACCGACGGTCTGGTCGAGGCCGGTCTGACCTATGCCGCCGCCCATGCCCTGTCGACACCGCGCCGTCTGACCCTTGCTGTCGATGGTCTGCTGGCCGAAAGCCCCACCCTGCGCGAAGAGCGCAAGGGCCCCAAGGTCGGCGCGCCGGACAAGGCAGTCGAAGGCTTCCTGCGCGGCGCCGGAATTTCCCGTGATCAGCTGGAAGAGCGCGAGACGCCAAAGGGCGCCGTCTATTTCGCCACTATCGAAAAACCCGGTCGCCCGGCGGCAGAGATCATCGCCGAGGTGCTGGAGACGACGATCCGCAACTTCCCTTGGCCGAAATCCATGCGCTGGGGCGCTGGTTCCTTGCGCTGGGTGCGTCCGCTGCAATCGATCCTCTGCATCCTGTCGGATGAGGGCGGCGCCGAGGTGGTGCCGTTTGAAATCGAAGGCCTGAAGGCGAGCGACAGCACCCGGGGCCACCGCTTCATGGCGCCGGACAGCTTTACCGTCACCGGTTTTGAGGACTATTCCGCCAAGCTCAAGCGCGCTTACGTAATCTTGCACCCGGCAGAACGCGAGGCCGCGATCTGGCATGATGCTACCAACCAAGCCTTCGCTGGTGGTCTTGAGGTGGTCGAGGACAAGGGGCTGTTGACCGAAGTCGCGGGCCTTGTGGAATGGCCAGTGGTCCTGATGGGCAAGATCGACGACGATTTTCTGGAGCTGCCGCCCGAGGTGCTGCAGACCTCGATGAAGGAGCACCAGAAGTTCTTCTCGGTCCGCAATCCAAAGACGGGCCGGATCGAAGGCTTTGTTACCGTAGCCAACCGCGAAACCGCCGATCACGGCGCCACCATTCTGGCGGGCAATCAGAAGGTTCTGTCGGCGCGTCTGGCCGATGCGAAATTCTTCTGGGAGAACGATCTGCGCGTGGCCAAAGAGGGTATGTCCTCCTGGACCGAGGCGCTGTCGAACGTGACCTTCCACAACAAGCTGCGCACCCAGGCCGAGCGGATCGAGCGGATTGCCGCGCTTGCCCGCGAGCTGGCACCGGTGCTGGGCGCCGATGCGGATCTGGCCGAACAGGCGGCCCGCGTGGCCAAGGCGGATCTGTCGTCGGAAATGGTCTATGAATTCCCTGAGCTTCAGGGCCTGATGGGCCGCTATTACGCCGAGGCCGCGGGTCTGCCGCAAGAAGTGGCCAATGCCTGCGAACAGCACTATTCTCCGCTTGGCCCGTCGGATGATGTGCCGAGTGAGAAGGTCTCGGTCACGGTGGCGCTGGCGGACAAGCTGGACACGCTGACCGGTTTCTGGGCCATCGATGAAAAACCCACCGGGTCGAAAGACCCCTTTGCTCTGCGCCGCGCGGCCTTGGGCGTCATCCGGCTGGTACTGGAAAATGACATCCGCACGCCGCTGGACCAACATATCGACACCCATCTGCTGCGCCACGAGCTGGAACAGAATGGCGATGACGCTGTATCGGCCGGGCTGATGCGCGACATGATCAAGGAAATCGCCGAACATGGCGTCTTCGGCTCCGCGGTGCGCACGGTTCTGGATGCCTTTGATGGCGATCTGCCCAAGCATATGGAAGAGCTGAAGGACAGCCTTCCGGATGTGTCGCGCGATCTGCTGACGTTCTTCCATGACCGGCTGAAGGTGTTCCTGCGCGATCAGGGTATCCGCCACGATGTGATCGATGCCTGTATTGCCATGGACGGCAACGACGATCTGACACTGCTGGTGAAACGCGCCCGGGCGCTGGAAGCCTTCCTCAAGACCGAGGATGGCGAGAACCTGCTGCAGGGATTCAAACGCGCCAATAACATCCTGTCCCAGGCCGAAGAAAAGGACGGGGTCGAATACTCCTTTGGCGCCGACAAGAAATTCGCCGAGGACGACAGCGAGATTGCCTTGTTTGATGCGCTTGAACTGGGCGAGGGGGCGATCTCCTCGGCCATCGAGGCCGAAGATTTCGCGGCCGCCATGGGCGGCATGGCGGCGCTGCGGGCACCGATCGACGCCTTCTTCGAGGCGGTGCAGGTCAATTCGGACAAGGAAATCGTGCGCCGTAACCGGCTGAACCTGCTGCACCAGATCCGCGCGGTCTGTGGCCAGGTGGCTGACCTGACCCGTCTGGAAGGCTGAACGGCATCCCGAGCATCAAGCCCGGATGAAACTATAGTAAACGCCGCGCTGATTGCGCGGCGTTTTTCGTAGGACGCGGCAGGGTCTTCGCAGGGCACCCGGCTCGGCGTGGATAACGTCAGGAAAATATGGCGCTGCATGGGCTTCTCCTCTGTTCTCCTCTTGCAGGAGCGCAAAGGCGGCTTATGCTGCTAGGAAACTGTGAGTGCCGCAGTGCAGAAAGTTCAGGATAGACAATGCCCGATGCGCCCCTGGCCACGCTGATCACCCAGACAGCCCCAATTGCGACCTCCAGCCATGGCGGGCGCGCCAAATGTCTGCAGCGCTTGGTCCGGCTGGATCTGCCGGTGCCGCGCACCGTTGCCCTGTCTTTTGATGCGGTGCACGAAATCGCCGCGGGAGATATGCCGGATATCAGCGCCATCCTGTCGGAGTTTCCAACCGATGCGCTGCTCTGCGTACGGCCCTCATCCGAAGATCCGGATTGGGGCGGGCCGGGGGCGATCCTCAACATCGGTATGAACGAGGACCGCTGCAAAGGGCTGTGCAATCGGCTTGGAGAAGAGGCCGCAGCGGGTCTGTATTTGCGGTTCGTGCAATCCTATGCGGTGCATGTGGCGCGGCTGGACCCGGACGCCTTTGACGATGTCGAGGATGGCGGCCCGGATGCGCTGCGCGAAACTCTGATGGCCTATGAGGCGGAGACGGATGAGCCCTTCCCGCAGGATCCGGCTGAGCAACTGGCGGCCGTTTTGCGCTCGATGGCGCGTGCCTGGGAAGGCACCTCGGCACGCCTGTTGCGCCAGGCCAAGGGCGCTCCGGCGGATGCCGGACTGGGTCTTGTGGTGCAGGAGATGATTCCGGGGCTGGGGCAGGGGGAATGCGGCTCTGGCGTGTTGCAGCTGGTCGACAGCCGCACCGGTAAGCCGCAGCTCACCGGCCGTTACCTGAGCCAGTCGCAGGGCCGCGAGGCGCTGGGCGCCGGGGCGCGCGCGCTGTTTCTGGAAAAGGACGCCCGGGGTCCCTCGCTTGAGGAACTGGCGCCCACGGCCTTTGCCGATCTGAAATCCTATGCCGGATTGATGCGGCGTCGGCTGCGCGAAGAAATGCAGGTGGAATTCGTCATTCAGGACGACGACGTGCATATTCTGGACGGGGTGCGGGTGGCACGCTCAGCGCAGGCGGCAGTACGGATCGCCGTAGCGCTGGCGCAGGATGGTATTATTCCCCCGCACGAGGCGGTGATGCGGGTCGACGCCCATGCCCTGAACGAGCTTTTGCACCGGCAGGTGCTGCCAACGGCCGAACGGGATGTGATTGGTGCCGGGATCGCGGCCAGCCCAGGCGCTGCGACAGGCAGGCTCGTGTTCACGGCGGCCGAAGCACAGGCCAGCGCCGCCCGCGGTGAGCCATGTATTCTGGTGCGGCGGGAAACCTCGCCAGAAGATGTTCGCGGCATGCATGCGGCCGTCGCAGTGCTGACCGAGCGGGGCGGCATGACCAGCCACGCAGCGGTGATCGGCCGGGGGCTGGGGGTGCCGTGTATCGTTGGCGCCTCGAACATGAAGTTCCTGACCAAGCAAAAACAGCTGGTGGCCACGGACGGCCGGGTCTTCAAGGCCGGTGACACCGTCACCATCGATGGTAGCAACGGTCAGGTTTTGGCCGGTGAGCCGGAAATGCTGGAAGCGGCGCAGGACGATGCCTTCCAGACCCTTCTGACCTGGGCGGACGAGGCGCGCGACATGGGAATTCGTGCAAATGCGGACACGCCTGCCGACGCCCAGACAGCGCGCAACTTCAAGGCCGAAGGCATCGGGCTGTGCCGGACCGAGCATATGTTCTTTGATCCCGGTCGGCTGACCGTGATGCGCGAGATGATCTTTGCCGAAACTTCGTCCGGACGGGCGGCGGTTCTGGCCCGACTGCTGCCGATGCAGCGGGACGATTTCCGCGAGCTGTTCCGGATTATGGAGGGCCTGCCGGTCTGTATCCGGCTGTTCGATCCGCCCTTGCACGAATTCCTGCCCACATCGCTGTCCGGTCAGCGTGAGCTGTCCGAGGCGCTGGGCATTCCCGTCAGCGATGTCACCCGGCGGGTGGAGGAACTGCACGAGTACAATCCGATGCTGGGTCTGCGCGGTGTACGGCTGGGGGTCACGGTGCCGGAAATCTACGATATGCAGGCCCGCGCCATTTTTGAGGCCACGCTTGAGGCTTCCAAGGACGGGGCTCCCGTGGTGCCGGAAATCATGATTCCGCTGGTCTCGGCCAAACGCGAGGTGGAACTGGTCAAGGCGCGCATCGATGCGGTGGCCTCGGCCGTCAGCGCCGAGCGCGGCCAGAAGTTCGACTACCGTCTGGGCGTCATGGTCGAAACGCCGCGCGCTGCCTTGCGCGCCGAAGAGATCGCGCCGCATACGGCGTTTCTCAGCTTCGGAACCAACGACCTGACGCAGATGGCCTATGGTCTGTCGCGCGATGATGCGGGCCGTTTCATGTCGAACTACGTGCAGCAGGGCGTCTTCCCAGAGGATCCGTTCCACGTTCTGGACGTGGACGGGGTCGGAGAATTGCTGAAACTTGGCGCGCAGCGGGGGCGCACGGGGCGCGCAGATATCACTCTGTCGATCTGCGGTGAACACGGCGGCAACCCCGAATCGATTGCCTTTTGCCGTGAGGCGGGCTTTGATTACGTGTCTTGCTCTCCGTTCCGCGTTCCGGTGGTGCGTCTGGCTGCGGCGCAGCTGGCGATTGGAGAGAAGATCGGCAAGGCCGCCCCAACCTACGTAAAGACTTAATAAAATTCGATTTCAGACAGCTTTGGCTGGGTCCATCTGGGCGGTTCCCTACTGGGCGCACAGGGACCTGACCATTCGTATAGGTGGACGATCTGCGGATATTCGTTTAGAGCCTGCCACCGCGCAACCTGGGGAGGCCGTGCGCGAGCTGACAAACGAGGATCTGTAGATGAAACTCCTGACGCTGGCTGCCACTCTGGCGGCCCTGACGGTCACGTCACCCATGGCCCATGCCGAGACTGGCCTGAAGTCTCTGTTCGAACGCGAACAGTCCACCCTGAACGCCGTGCCCACACGCCGCCTGAACGGATTTTTCGGGTTCAAGCGTACCCCATCCAAGCCGGATGTAAAGGACCTACGGTTCACCCGTGCATGGCTCGACGAACAACCCAAGGCGACTGGCGGCGAAAACTTTGCTTGCCTCGCAGAGGCGCTCTATTTCGAGGCGCGCGGTGAAACCGTCAAAGGCCAGTTTGCTGTCGCCGAGGTGATCCGCAACCGGGTCGAAAGCAGCCAATTCCCCGGCAGCTTCTGCGGCGTGATCAATCAGGGAACCGGCCGCCGCTACCAGTGCCAGTTCACCTATACCTGCGATGGCCACAAAGAGGTCATTCGCGAAAAACGGGCCTTTGAACGCGTGGCCAAGGTGGCCCGTCTGGTGCTTGACGGTGTTGATACCGGCCTGACCAAGGGCGCCACCTATTACCACACCACCGCAGTGCGCCCGCGCTGGAGCAGCCATTTCACCAAAACCGCACGGATTGGCGTACACCAGTTCTACCGTGACGACCGGTTCCGCACCGCTTCCAGCGAGTGATAGGGCCGCAAGGGTGATTGCACCGGCCGGATCGCCGTAAAGGCGGTTTCGGTCGCTGGTACGGCGCATGCGGGCCTGCTATGGACGGGGAGACAGATGTACGGTGGACACCGTACGTTTTGATACCGCCAGACAAAGGCCCGCAGCCATGCCCTCAGAAATCCGTCTCGCATTTGAACACCCTTCGGAACGGTCGATTGCGACCGCCAGCGGTGGTCCTCTGGACCGGATCTCGCTGCGGGATCACCTGGTCGAAGTGGAAATCGGCGCCTTTCAGGCCGAGCGCGGCACCACCCAGAGAATCTGTTTCAATGTGGTGGTCGAAGTGGCGCCGCTGCCTGCGGATCTGGATGATGATGTCGACCGCATCCTGTCCTATGACAAGGTGACCGAGGCAATCGCCTATGAGCTGGCCGCCGAGCGGCTGAACCTCCTTGAAACTCTGGCCGAACGCGTGGCCGAACGGGTCCTGCTGGAACCGCAGGCGATCCGCTGTTTCGTGCGGGTGGAGAAACTGGACCGTGGACCGGGGGCGCTGGGGGTGGAAATCGTCCGCTCCAAGGATCAGGTCACGCACACGGTGGACGAAGGCGAAGTCCCGCATCCGCGCCTGATGTACCTGTCCAATGAGGCCATCGACAGCGACAATCTGACCGGCTGGATCGATCAGATGGAGTGCCGCCAACGGCCGCTGATCCTCTGCGTCGGCGCGCATCCTCTTGCGGTGCCGCAGACCGGCCACAAGATGACC
Organism: Phaeobacter sp. CAU 1743; assembly: GCF_039839315.1. Classification (NCBI taxonomy): domain Bacteria; kingdom Pseudomonadati; phylum Pseudomonadota; class Alphaproteobacteria; order Rhodobacterales; family Roseobacteraceae; genus Phaeobacter; species Phaeobacter sp. CAU 1743. The sequence continues at coordinate 52,334 of NZ_JBDOQR010000004.1, forward strand.
CAGCGCCGGATCGACCTTTTGGCGATCGAGCAGAACGCCTGGCGCCTGGCGGCCAAGGATCACCGCTGCGTTGTGGTGGCGACCCGGACTGAATTGGACTGGGCGATGAAAAACGGCCAAATCTGCGTCTGGGCCCCGTCCAAAATCGTTCTGGATGCCGTCGATGGTCCTTCCGCGGCCCCCGCCGAAGCGGTTGCGCTTGCCTCCTGGTTTGCGGCAACATTCGAAGCAGGAGAGATGATCGTGATCGGTGCGGACCTGCCGACTGATCCGCAGGTGCCCTTGCGCGCCGTCGATATGGAGCAAACCACACTGTGATGTATTACCGCCCGCTGGTGCAGCACGGAGACCTCCGCCCCGAAGGGGCGGTGCCCCTGGCGGGCGGATCTTCGCTGTGGTTTTCCGAGGCAGAGGTGCTGAGCCGCGATGCGCCGCCGCGCCTTATTCCAGCAGGGCTTATCCCGGAAGACATCTGTCACCGGCTAAGTGGCCGCCGCGCTGCGATTGCCGGTCTTGATATGACCCAGCCGCAGGTCATGGGGATTCTGAACGTCACCCCGGACAGTTTTTCAGACGGCGGCCGCCACTGCGGGGTAGAGGCAGGCTGCGCTGCCGCCCTGCGGATGGTCGAGGAAGGCGCTTCGATCATCGATGTAGGCGGCGAATCGACCCGCCCCGGCGCGGATTTCATCCCCGAGGACGAGGAAATCGCCCGCACCGCGCCGGTGATTGCCGCCATTCGCGAGGTGTCGCAGGTGGCCATATCCATCGACACCCGCAAGGCCGAGGTCGCCGCGGAAACGCTGGAGGCCGGGGCCGGGCTGATCAACGATGTGTCGGGATTTACCTTTGATGCCGCATTGGCGCCGCTGGCGGCGCAGGCCGGGGTGCCGGTCTGCGTGATGCATGCGCAGGGCGATCCCGCAACCATGCAGGAAAACCCGGTTTATGAAAACGTGCTGCTGGACGTCTATGACTTTCTGGCGGCGCAGGTGGACCGGCTGGAGGCGACTGGGGTTCTGCGGGACCGGATCGTCATCGATCCCGGCATCGGCTTTGGCAAGACGCAGGAGCATAACCTGACCCTGCTGCGTAATCTCAGCCTGTTTCACGGTCTTGGCTGTCCCATCCTTCTGGGCGTGTCGCGCAAGGGCTTCATCGGCAAGATCGGTCAGGCGCCTGCACCAGATGCCCGCGCGCCGGGATCAATCGCCGTCGGGCTGGCTGGTCTGGCGCAGGGCGTTCAGATCCTGCGCGTGCATGACGTGGCAGAGACCGCGCAGGCCGTGCGCCTGTGGCAGGCTGTGCGCTGAAACAGGCTTAGGCGCGCGAAAACAGGCGGCGCAGGGCGCCCCATTGGCTGATGCAGAGGCCGCTCAGGATCAGGGCCATCGCCAAAAGCATCGAGGCGGGCAGGGCTTCGCCCAGAAAGACCGCACCAATGACCACGGCCCAGACAGGCACCTGATAATTCGTCAGGGTCATGAAGGTGGGCCCGGCCTCGCGCACCACAATCACCCGCAGGAAATTGGCGGCAGCGGTTGGGATCAGCCCCAGGAAGGCGATAATCGCAAGAGTGTGCGTATCCTGCATGACCGGAGGGCCTTCTATGGCCCAGGCTGTGGGCAGGATGATGACGCTGCCGATGACCAGCAGGATCGCGGCAAGACCCACCGGATCGACGGGCGGCAGCCGACGGGTCAGGATCGAGCTGACCGCATAGCATCCTGCGGCAGAGAGGCAGGCGATACGGCCCAGAAGTTCCAGCTCTGAATTGCTGCTTTCAAAGGCCTTGCCGCCGATCAGCAGGGCAACACCGACAAAACCGATCACAAAGCCGATCACACGCCGCAGGATCATGCGCTCGCCGGGTACAAAAAAATGAGCCAAGGGGAGCACAAAGAGCGGGATTGCTGCCATGCTAAGCCCCGTGAAGCCGGCCGAGACATGCTGCTGTCCCCAATTGATCAGCATGAAGGGAAGGGCTGTGCTGGCAAAGCCGATAATCAGAAGAGGCGTCCAACTGGTCTGCGCCTTGAATAAACCACCGCCTCGCAAGCCCCAGATTGCACAGAGTAAAACGGCGGCAAAGCCAATGCGTCCAGCTGCCAGCCAGAAGGGCGTAATCCCTTCCAGAGCCACTTTGATCAGGGGAAAAGTACCGCCCCAGACCAGCCCGAGGGTGGCGATCATGGCCCAGTATTTTCCCATCCGCTCTGGCACCTTTTCGCTGTCCCTAATTTGCCTGCAAGTGACTGCCCCAAGGTGGGACAGTCAACCCGACTGACACCACTCTTGCGTCAGCCGCGCGACAAGACCCGAGCGCTGCGCCGAGGTCAACCAATTACTCTTTGGTTCAGGAGGGCGTCCAGGATTGCGAAGGGCTTGTCGGTCGTCTCAGGACGGGACGGTGGCACGGCGGCGGGGCGTGCGGCTCAGCAGCAGCCCGCTAAGGATGAGCACCAAAGCTGCAAAGAGCTGTGGGGGCAGGGTCTCGTTCAGCAGGGTGGCGCCGAACAGCACCGACCAGACTGGCACCTGATAATTCACCGTCGACAAGAATGAAGGCCCGGCGCTGCGGGCGATTTGCACCAGCAAAACCTGCGCCAGCGCGGTGGGCAGCAGCCCAAGGTACAGAACCGCTGCCAGCGGCGTTGTCTCCGGCAACTGCGGGACGCCCTCGGCCCAGAGCGCGGCGGGCACAATCATCATGGCAGCACAGCTGAGCGCCGCCGCCGAGAGCGACAGCATGTTCACAGAGGGGCAGAGCCGGGTGATGATGGAGCCGACCGCATAACAGAGCGCAGCGCCAAGGCAGGCAAGGCGCGCAAGCGATTCAAAATCCGTACCCGCGCTGCTGAAGGCCTCAAGCCCGATCAGCACAACCACGCCTGCAAAGCCGGTCAGGAACCCGATACTGCGCCGCAGGGTCATATGCTCGCCCGGCACCAGAAAATGCGAGAGCGGCAGTACGAAGAGCGGCACCACTGCCATGCAGACCCCGGCAAAACCGCTAGCCACATGGGTCTGCCCCCAGCTGAGCAGGGTAAAAGGCAGCGCGTTGCTGAAGAAGCCCATGCCAAAGGCGCAGGCCCAGATCAACCGCCCGGCGCGGTTGGTTATTGGCGGCAGTGAGATCCCCATGGCGCGGATGATGGCCAGCAGGCACAGGGCGCCAACCGTGATCCGCGCGGCTGCGATCGTGACCGGCCCAAGACCATCCAAAGCGACCGAAACCGCCATGAAGGAGGCGCCCCAGATCATGCCGAGAAACAGAAGCTTGATCCAGTTGAGGGTGCCGGGGCCGTCGTGCATGGGAATACTCCGAAAACAAAAGAGGCGCTCCGGTTGCCCGAAGCGCCCTGCAGAGGAATAAGGTGGCGGGACAGGCCCGCCAAGCCGAAAAGGCGCCTTAGTTCTTTTCTTTGTCGACCATCTTGCCGGCCGAGATCCAGGGCATCATGTCGCGCAGTTTCTCACCGACCTGCTCGATCTGGTGTTCGTCGTTCAGACGGCGGGTGCCTTTGAAGAACGGCTGGCCAACGGCGTTTTCCTGCATGAAGTCACGCACGAATTTGCCGGTCTGGATGTCGGTCAGAACCGCTTTCATCCGGGCTTTGGTTTCGTCGTAGGGCAGGATGCGCGGACCCGAGACATACTCGCCGTATTCGGCCGTGTTCGAGATCGAGTAGTTCATGTTCGCGATGCCGCCTTCGTAGATCAGGTCGACGATCAGCTTCACTTCGTGCAGGCACTCGAAATAGGCCATTTCCGGCGCGTAACCGGCTTCGACCAGGGTTTCAAAGCCCATGCGGATCAGTTCAACGAGACCACCGCAGAGAACGGCCTGCTCACCAAAGAGGTCGGTTTCGCATTCTTCGCGGAAGTTGGTTTCGATGATGCCCGAGCGGCCGCCACCGATGGCGGAGCAGTAGGACAGGCCGATTTCCAGCGCCTTGCCGGTGGCGTCATTGTCCACGGCCACCAGGCAGGGCACGCCGCCGCCTTTGGTGTATTCACCGCGCACGGTGTGGCCGGGGCCTTTGGGCGCCATCATGATGACGTCGACGCCTTCTTTCGGCTCGATCAGGCCGAAATGCACGTTCAGGCCGTGGGCGAATGCGATGGCTGCGCCGGGCTTGATGTTGTCGTGGACGTATTTCTTGTAGGTCTCTGCCTGAAGTTCATCGGGCATGGTGAACATGATCACGTCACACCAGGCTGCCGCTTCGGCGATGCCCATGACCTGCAGGCCTTCGGCTTCGGCTTTTTTGGCCGAGGCAGAGCCTTCGCGCAGGGCGACGACAAGGTTCTTTGCGCCGCTGTCGCGCAGGTTCAGGGCGTGGGCGTGGCCTTGCGAACCGTAGCCCAGGATGGCCACTTTCTTGTCCTTGATCAGGTTCACATCGCAATCGCGGTCATAGTAAACGCGCATGTCAAAATCCTCCGGTTGACGTTTGAGGGTGATCATAGACAGTGAGGGGGCGATTGCGATGGACCTGCGCGCATAAATCGCGCTCATTTTGCAATAGTCATTCGTGGAATTGATCTATACTGACTAAATCATGCTTGATGATCTGGATCGGCGCATTCTGCGCCACATGCAAAGCGAACCGGAGCAATCGATTCCGGATCTTGCTGAACGGCTGGGCCTCACGCCGTCGCGCCTGTCGCGGCGGCTGGAAAAGCTGCGCGAGACAGGCGTCATTATGGGCCAGCACGCGGTGATCGACTGGCGCGCGCTGGGTTATGCGGTAGAGGTCTCCTTGCGGGTGACACTGGACAAGACCAACCCGCGCGCCTTTGACGAATTCCTGGAGGCCGCGCGGCTGATCCCCGAGGTGCTGGAGATCCAGACCTTTCTGGGGCAGGTCGATGTGCGCCTTTCGGTGATTGCCCGCGACATGCCGCATTATCAGGAGATCTACCGGGCCCAGATCCTGACCCTGCCGCATATCACCGATATCGAGGCGTTGATGCATGTGGCCCGGATCAAATCGAACGAAAGCCTGCCACTATGAGCCGCAGCGATCTCGACGATATCGATTTTGCCATCTTGCGGGCGCTGTCGCGGGATGCCACGCGCACTGCCGGGGCGCTGGGGCGGGAACTTGGCCTCAGCCAGCCCGCCACATGGCGCCGCATCCGCCGCCTGCAGCAGGCGGGGATCCTTTTGGGCCGTCGTCTGGATCTGGACCGCAAGAAGCTAGGCTTTGGCGTGACAGTGTTTCTGGGCATCAAGCTGGCGACCAAGGGGCGTGTCAGCCTTGAGGACTTCGAACGCGCGGTCTCTGCGATCCCCGAAGTGGAAACGGTGGAGCATATCCTTGGCATGTATGACTACCGCCTGCGCGTCACCGCCCGGGATATCGCCGATTTCGAACGGGTGCTGCGGCGTCGGATCATGACCTTACCTGGGGTCGGCAACGTGGACGCAAACGTGCTGCTCTCCGAAGAACGCAGGCCGGGGCCGCTGGGATAGGCTGCCCTTTGTCGATGATCGGAAACCCGATTTCCATTTTCCATGCGGCGGGGCGTCGCTTTGATCTATGCTTTTTCACCTGCCCCGCACATACCAAGGCCAGCATCGCGCCCCCGTATGCCAAAGTAGACTTTGCCAAAGCAGGGCGACAGCGCTAGCGATAGACAGCAAAAGAAGGAGGATCACCGATGGCATTGCTTGATACCGTGGACCCGAAGGGGCTGGATGAATTTTCGGTGGTCTTCACCGACCGCTCGCTCAACCATATGTCGAAGGCCTTCCAGCAGGTGATGCTGGATATCAGCGACATGCTGAAAGAGGTTTACAGCGCCGAGGCTGTGGCCCTGGTGCCCGGTGGCGGTACCTTCGCGATGGAGGCTGTCGCCCGCCAGTTTGCCCGCGGCGCCAATGCTCTGGTGGTGCGCAACGGCTGGTTCTCCTACCGCTGGAGCCAGATCTTTGAAAGCGGCGGCTTCACCGCCTCAAGCACGGTGATGAAGGCGCGCCAGACCGGCAACAGCACCCCGTCGCCCTTTACCCCCGCGCCGATCGAAGAGGTGGTGCAGGCGATCCGCGAACAAAAGCCCGATATCGTCTTTGCGCCGCATGTGGAAACATCGGCCGGGGTGATCCTGCCGGATGATTATGTGACCGCCATGGCCGCTGCCGCCCATGAGGTCGGCGCGCTGATGGTTCTGGATTGCATCGCGTCGGGCTGTGCCTGGGTCAATATGAAGGCCACTGGCGTTGATGTGCTGATCTCGGCCCCGCAAAAGGGCTGGAGCGCGTCTCCCTCGGCGGGGCTCGTGATGTTCTCCGAGGCGGCGCTGAAGCGGCTGGAAGAAACCACATCGGACAGTTTCGCCATCAACCTGAAACAGTGGCGCGCCATCATGAAGGCCTATGAGGACGGCGGTCACGCCTATCATGCCACCATGCCGACCGATGCGCTGCGCGCCTTCCGCGATACCATGCTGGAAACCCGCGAGTACGGCTTTGACCGGCTGCGGGACGCGCAATGGCAGCTGGGTAACGGCGTGCGCGCCTATCTGAAGGACAAGGGCGTGGTCTCGGTTGCCGCCGAAGGGTTCGGTGCGCCGGGCGTCGTGGTCAGCTATACCAGCGATCCCGAGATTCAGAACGGTAAGAAATTTCTGGCGCTAGGCATGCAGATCGCTGCTGGCGTTCCGCTGCAATGCGACGAGCCCGATGATTTCCGCACCTTCCGTCTGGGTCTGTTCGGTCTTGATAAGCTGTATGATGTGGAAGGCACGCTGAAGCGCCTGACATCGGTTCTGGATCAGGTGCTCTGACCAGATAGCAAAACCAGCCTGCCGGGGATCATGTCGGCAGGCTGGCCACCGTCGCCCGGATGAAGTCCTCGCAAAGCGCGGGTTGGGTGATGGGCAGCATATGGCCAAAGCCCGGTTCGATCCGGCATTTGAGGCCAAAGGCCTCCATCGCGCGGCCCTGTTCTTCGGCATTCAGCACTGCGTCATCCGCTCCGAACAGCACCGCGCCGGGCGTGCGCAGCTCGCGCAGGTAACGGGCGGCCTGTTCTGCGATAGCCGGATAGAGCAGCGTGGCATCAGCCGAGGCGGCGATAAAGCTTTGTGGGCGCAGGCCCAGAATGCCCCCGGCCCGGTCAAGGAAGTCCGGAGGGCAGGTTTCAGGGGCGAAGATCTGCGTCAGAACCGCCTCGGCGGTGCGTTTGGCCGCGGGGATGGCAACCGTATGGGCCATCAGGCGCCGGACCATGGGGGAATGTACGATCAGCCCCTTGAAGGCATCCGCCCCGGCTGCCGAAGGGTGGGTCAGGGGCGCCAGCAGCGCCAGCCCCCGGATCCTGTCCGCTGCGGCCAGTGCCATTGCCAGCGATAACGCGCCGCCTAGCGAGTGCCCCACCAGAACCGGGTTCTTCACCCCTTTGGCATCCAGCAGCTCCTGGATCATCGCGGCTTGCGCGGGCAGGCGGGCAAGTGTGTCGCTGTTGCGGGTGGAGTATCCGCAACCGGGCCGGTCCAATGCAATGATATGAAAATCCTGCGCCAGACGTCCGGCCAGCGCGTAGGTGAAATGTTGCAATTGCCCCGATAGCCCGTGGATCAGCACCAGTGTCTGCGCTTTCTGCGGTCCCATTTCAACGTAATGCAGCCGACCATGGGCGGTCTGGTGGAACTGTCCGGCCGGAGGCACCAGTCGCTCTGCCTCGCGGGCCTGCTTGCGTGTGCTAAGATGCGCCGCGCCGAACAACGCTGCGGGCGCCGCGAGGGCTGCGATCGAAAGCGTACTGAAAACCGACATTGAAAACTCCGGGTGGGGTCAGCGTTCCTGTGGCGCGCCAAGCTCTGAAAGGTCCGGGGAGGGGAGGGCGTCCAGCAATTGAAACACCCGGTCCCGGCAGGCTTCTCCGCTCCAGGATACGGGGTGGAATATCGGCGGCAGGCCGGGGTGGCGCAGCACGATCCGGCGCCAGCGGTGCACGATCAGGGTGCGCAGCGTGGCAATCTGGGCCGGATCCAGATCCGTCGGCGGGGTCTTGATCCCCTGCAGGGCCGTGTTGAGCCTATCGCAGGCCTCTTGCAGGTCCTCGGGGAAGAGACGGTCTTTCAGCCAGACGGGCACCGAGATCTTTGAAAACTCGATGGCCAGCAGGTCATCAAGGTTCCCTGGTATCTTGCCATGGCCAAGGGCGGTGTGCCGGTTAACCGCCACATATTGCGGTAGCAGAAGAACGTCATCCAGCGTGGCCTGTCCTGCGCCTTCCTCACTGATCAGCAGGTGCCAGTCGGTGGGTGCCGGCGGGTGGCGCTCGTAGATGCGCGGGGTCACCGCAGCGGATTGGCTGCGGCCGAATTTCGTCAGGAAATGCACAGAAGCGCGCCCGGAACGGGAGCTTTCGACCCAGCCGTCCTTGCGCAGGCGATGCAGCGCTACGCGGATGGCTTCGGGTTTGATGCCCATGGGCGTGATAATCCGCGTCAGGGCGCTGCCGCTGATCTGGGCGCCCTCCTTCTGCGCAAGATCACCAAAAAGGGAGACGATGATCGACCAGACCCGCAGGTTCTGCGGATCGTTCAGCTGCGCGACGCTGGCTTCAAACCACTGGTTTTGTTCTGTGCTCATTCTCACAGAATAGAATGCCCGGGCCGCTTGCGCTAGCCCGGGCAAGATTTCTCTTTGATTGCCGCCTGCTATCAGAAGGCGTTCATGGTCAGCAGTTCGTATTCCGCGACCAGTTCGTCGTCCTGATTGGTCAGGGTCACGTGCCAGCGTACCTCGCCGTATTCTTCGTTGCGGGGAGTCTTCTTCTTGACGGTCAGGCGCACCTTGATGCTGTCGCCTGCCGACACCGGTTTCATGAAGCGCAGACCATCAAGGCCGGTGTTGGCCAGCACCGGGCCTTCGTCTGGCTGCACAAAGAGACCCGCGGCAAAGGACAGGAGCAGATAGCCATGCGCGACGCGGCCCGGGAAGAAGGGATTCCGCTTCGCTGCGGCGTCATCCATATGGGCATAGAAGGTATCGCCGGTGAAATGAGCGAAATGTTCAATATCCTCAAGTGTGACGGTGCGAGGGGCTGTGTGGAGGGTCTCTCCAATTGACAATTCACCATACTTCCGGGTGAAGGGATGCGCCGGGGCCGCGATTTCGGTGCCGCCGGGCACCCATTTGTCACCGATGGCGGAGAGGATATCGGGGCTGCCCTGGATGGCGGTGCGCTGCATGTAATGTTTGACGCCGCGCACGCCGCCCAGCTCCTCGCCGCCGCCGGCGCGACCCGGGCCGCCGTGAACCATATGGGGCAGCGGAGAGCCGTGGCCGGTGGATTCCTTCATCGAGTCGCGGTTGTTGAAATAGAGGCGCCCGTGGAAGGCGCCGGAGCCAAGCGCGATAGCACGCGCGACTGCCGGATCATGGGTGATGACCGAGGCAACAAGCGAGCCCTGGCCGCGATTGGCCAGCGCGATGGCGTGGTCCAGATCACGATAGCCCATCACGGTCGAGACCGGGCCGAAGGCTTCGGTGTCATGCACATGCACAGCTGTGTCAGGGTCTTCGCAGTGGAACAGCATCGGCGGCACAAAGGCGCCCTGTTCGGCGTCGGCGCCTTCGACGGCAAAATTTTCGGGGTCACCAAAGACGCGTTTGGCTTCGGTGCCGATCAGGGCGGCCTTTTCCAGAACGTCGCGTTTCTGGCTGTTTGAGACCAGCGCGCCCATGCGGGTGGTTTCCAGACGCGGATCGCCGATCACGACCTTGGACAGGCGCCCTGACAGCGCTTCGATCACCGCCTGAACCTGCGCTTCGGGGGCGATGATGCGGCGCACGGCGGTACATTTCTGACCTGCCTTGGCGGTCATCTCGCGGCTGACTTCCTTGATGAACAGGTCAAATTCCGGCGTGCCAGGCGCTGCGTCAGGCCCCAGGATCGAGGCGTTGAGGCTGTCCTGTTCGGCCACGAACCGCACTGAGTTCTCAACAATCGCCGGGGTGTTGCGCAGTTTCAGCGCGGTGTTGGCAGAGCCGGTGAAGCTGACCACGTCCTGGCAATCCAGACGGTCCAGCATGTCGCCGATACCGCCCGAGACAAGCTGCAGCGCGCCCTCGGGCAAGATGCCGCTATCGAGCATGATCTTTACTGCCAGTTCCGTGACATAGCAGGTCGCGGTCGCTGGTTTCACGATGGCAGGAACACCCGCCAGCAGGGTGGGCGCCAGTTTTTCTAGCATGCCCCAGACCGGGAAGTTGAAGGCGTTGATATGCACCGCAACCCCTTGCAGTGGGGTGCAGATATGCTGGCCGAGGAAGCTGCCTGTGCGGGAAAGCTGTTCGACATCGCCGTCCAGATAGACATGGCCATCGGGCATTTCGCGGCGCCCCTTGGAGGCAAAGACGAACATGGTGCCGATGCCGCCGTCGATATCGATCATGTGATCCGATTGCGTGGCGCCAGTGTGGAAGGACAGATCGTAGAGCGCGTCCTTGTGCTTGCCGAGCTCGGTTGCCAGCGCCTTTAGCATGCGTGCGCGGTCGTGGAAGGTCAGTTTGCGCAAGGCAGGGCCACCCACCTTGCGGGCATGATCCAGCATTGCCTGCACATCAAGGTCATCATTGCCGGCGCTGGCGATAGTGGCGCCAGTCACCGCACTGGCGATGTTGCGGGCGCCTGCGCCGGGTTTCACCCAGTCTCCGGCGGCGTAGCTGGAAATCTCAAGAAGGCTCATTGCTGTCTCCCTAGGTTGCCCGCGCCAGCATTGTTCGCCCCGGATACGGGGCAGGATCAGATGCCGCATGGCGGGCAGGATTGATTTGCGATATATATTGACCGTCCGGTCGGTTTATGCAAGAAAATTGTCCAGACGCCGCCCGAGCTGGTGATTTCGGAAAGAAAACAGCCTTCTGGCGGATCAAGTGATATTGGGGGTGAGGGGAATGACAGATTCGATTTTGGTCGCGGATCACGGGCAGTGGGTGGAAATCACCCTGAATCGCCCGGACCGGCTGAACAGCTTCAACGATGAAATGCACAATGCCTTGCGCGCCGCGCTGGAGGCTGCCCGCGATGGTGGCGCCCGGGCGGTTCTGCTGACCGGTGCTGGCCGGGGCTTTTGCGCCGGGCAGGATCTGGGCGATCGCGATCCGCGCAAGATGGACGGCCCGCCGGATCTTGGGAATACCGTGCGGACCTTCTATGCGCCGCTGGTACGGTTGATCCGCTCGCTGAACTACCCGGTGATCTGCGCCGTCAATGGCGTTGCTGCCGGGGCTGGGGCAAATATCGCACTCGCCTGTGATGTGGTTCTGGCGGCCGAAAGCGCCAAGTTCATCCAATCCTTCTCCAAGGTGGGTTTGATCCCCGACACTGGCGGCAGCTGGCATCTGCCGCGTCTTCTGGGGGAAGCGCGCGCGAAGGGGCTGGCCTTTACCGCCGAGCCGCTGCCCGCGAAAAAGGCCGAGGACTGGGGGCTGATCTGGAAGGCGTTGCCGGATGAAGAGCTTATGACCGAAGCCCGCGCCATGGCCGAGAAATTCGGAAATGGTCCGACGCTGGGTCTGGGGCTGACCAAACAATGTATTCAAGCTGCCGCCGTCGACACGCTGAACGACCATCTGGAGATGGAAGCGGACGCCATGAAAACCTGCGGTGAAAGCGCCGATTATGCCGAAGGCGTTGCCTCTTTCCTGGAAAAGCGCAGCCCGGAGTTCAAAGGCAAATGACCATGACCCCGAAAGAACGCGCGGAAAAATCCAGCGCCGCCATGTGGTCCAGCGACAATGCGTCGAAATGGGCCGGAATGGAGATCGCCGAGGTCGACGCCGGGCGCGCGGTACTGCAGCTGACGGTCGAAGCGCACCATTGCAACGGCCACGGTATCTGCCATGGCGGCGTGACCTTTATGCTGGCCGACAGCGCCTTTGCCTTTGCCTGCAACAGCCGCAATCAGGTCACCGTGGCGCAAAGCAACAGCATTACCTATACCGCGCCGGGACGCCTTGGCGACCGGCTGACCGCCGATGCGCGAGAGGTCTCCTTGACCGGGCGCAGCGGCATCTACGACGTGACCGTCAAAAATCAGGATGATCTGGTGATCGCAGAGTTCCGGGGCCTGTCCCGTGCGATCAAAGGCCATCTTTTCGAAGAATAGGTGAGGAGGACGCCATGAAAGACCTGACCCCCAACAAGGCCGAGCTCGACCCGATCGAAATCGCCTCCATCGACGAAATCCGCAGCCTGCAGCTGGAGCGCCTGAAATGGTCGCTGCGCCATGCCTATGACAACGTGCCGATGTACAAGCAGCGGTTCGATGAAGCGGGCGTGCATCCTGACGATCTGCAGCAGCTTTCCGATCTTTCGAAGTTCCCCTTCACCTACAAGAATGACCTGCGCGACAACTACCCGTTCGGTCTCTTTGCCGTGCCGCGCGAGGAAACCATCCGCCTACACGCGTCCTCGGGCACCACGGGCAAGCCGACCGTCGTGGGCTATACCAAGGGGGACATCGACAATTGGGCCGATCTGGTCGCGCGGAGCTTGCGCGCCGCCGGTCTGCGCAAGGGCAACATGGTGCATAACGCCTATGGCTATGGGCTCTTCACCGGTGGGCTTGGCGCCCATTACGGGATCGAACGCCTGGGCGCCACGGTGGTGCCGATGTCCGGCGGTCAGACCGAGAAACAGGTGGGCCTGATCACCGACTTCAAACCTGACGGGATCATGGTGACACCCTCCTACATGCTCAACATCCTTGAGCAGTTCCACAAGGTGGGACTGGACCCGCGCGACAGCTCGCTTCAGGTGGGTGTCTTTGGTGCCGAGCCCTGGACCGATGCCATGCGCAAGGAGGTCGAAGACGCCTTTGACATGCACGCGGTGGATATCTACGGCCTGTCGGAAATCATGGGGCCGGGTGTGGCCAGCGAATGCGTGGAAACCAAGGACGGCCCGGTGATCTGGGAGGATCACTTCCTGCCGGAGATCATTGACCCCGTCACCGGTGAAGTGCTGCCCGATGGCGAAATGGGCGAGCTGGTCTTTACCACGCTGACCAAGGAAGGTCTGCCGATGGTGCGCTATCGCACCCGCGATCTGACCCGCCTGCTGCCGGGCACCGCCCGCACCATGCGGCGGATGGAAAAGATCACTGGCCGCAGCGACGACATGATCATCCTGCGCGGCGTCAACGTCTTCCCCAGCCAGATCGAAGAGCAGCTGATGGCCACCGGTGGTCTGGCGCCACATTACCAGATCGAGCTTTATAAATCCGGCCGCATGGATGCGATGCGCGTCTTTGTCGAAGCCAACCCGGATGCCACCGACGAAATGTCGAAAACCGCTGCAGCGCGGATGCTGACCAAACGGATCAAGGATATGGTCGGGGTCTCGACCGAGATCATCGTTGGCGAGCCGGGCGAGGTGGAGCGCAGCCAGGGCAAGGCCAAGCGCGTCGTCGACAACCGCGACAAAGGATAACCAGAGCAGTGGCCCGCACGATCGCAAAAGACCATGACCTGAAACGGGCGCAGATCCTCAAATCTGCGGCCAAGGTCTTCGCTGACGCCGGTTATGACCGCGCGTCGATGACCCAGCTGGCGCGGGAGTGCGGGATCTCCAAGGCCAATATCTATCACTACTATGACAGCAAGGATGCCGTTCTCTTCGGCCTCCTTGAAACCTATCTGAGCGATTTGCGGGATCGGGTCTGCGAGCTGGACCTGTCGGGCCTTGAGGCAGAGGCCCGCCTACGCCGCATCGTGGCGGAGATATTGCTCGCCTATCAGGGGGCCGATGACGAGCATCAGGTGCAGATCAGCGCCATGTCGGCCCTCCCCGAAGAACAGCAGACATTGCTGCGTGGCTATCAGCGCGAGCTGGTGACCTTCATGAGCGACGCGATCAGCGCCGTCGCGCCCGAGGTTTTTGCCGGGGATGCGGCGAAGCTGCGCGCAGCGACCATGTCGGTCTTTGGCATGCTGAACTGGTATTACATGTGGAATTCCGGCGCCGGATCCGACGCCCGCGAGGGCTATGCCGATATTGTCACCACCCTGACGCTGAACGGGGTAAAGGGCCTCTGAGAGCAAAGGGGCTGACAGCAGGGCATATCCCAGAAAGCGAAAAAGCCGCCCGAAAGGGCGGCCTTTGGTGATTCGGGAAGCAAAAGCACCGTCATCATTTTTAATGTGGTTTGCGCAGAGGGTTACTCTGCCAACAACCTCAGAGCAGTTCCAGCGAACCTGCGGACTGCTTGCCGTCACGGCCGGTTTCCAGTTCATAGGAAACTTTTTGGTTGTCGTTCAAACCGTTGAGGCCCGAGCGTTCAACCGCCGAGATGTGCACGAACACATCTTTTCCGCCAGCTTCGGGCTCGATAAAGCCGTAGCCTTTAGTTGCGTTGAACCATTTTACGGTGCCATTGGCCATCCGATATCTCCAGTATAGACTTCCTCCGCAACGTGCGAAGGTATTCAAACGCCTATCACAGGCTGACCGGTCCGACCATGCCAATAATGTCATAGGTCTTGCGCAGGATAGGCGCTGTGATTTCGCGGGCACGTTCAGAGCCGCGCGACAGGATGCGGTCGATTTCGTCCTGTTCACCCATCAGCCGGGCCATTTCGGTCGAGATCGGCGCCATCTTGGACACGGCCAGATCTGCCAGCATCGGCTTGAACTCCGAGAACTGCCGCCCGCCAACATCGGCCAGCACTTGGTCCACGGTCTGTTCGGCGAGGGCCGCGTAGATGTTCACCAGATTGCGCGCTTCGGGGCGCTCTTCCAGGCCCTTGGCTTCCGACGGCAGGGCTTCCGGGTCGGTCTTGGCCTTGCGGATCTTCTTGGCGATTGTGTCGGCATCGTCAGTCAGGTTGATACGGCTTGCATCCGAAGGATCTGATTTCGACATTTTCTTGGACCCATCGCGCAGGCTCATCACCCGCGTGGCGGCACCCTCGATCACCGGCTCGGTCAGCGGGAAGAAATCAACGCCATAGTCGTGGTTGAACTTGGCCGCGATGTCGCGCGTGAGTTCAAGGTGCTGTTTCTGGTCCTCGCCCACCGGCACATGCGTGGCGTGGTAGATCAGGATGTCTGCCGCCATCAGCGACGGATAGGCCAGAAGACCCAGCGAGGCGTTCTGCTGGTTCTTGCCCGCCTTGTCTTTCCACTGGGTCATCCGCTGCATCCAGCCCATGCGGGCGACACAGTTGAAAACCCAGGCCAGTTGCGCATGTTCAGGCACCTGGCTCTGGTTGATGAGAATGGATTTCTCCGGATCAAGCCCGGCGGCAATGAACCCGGCGCAAAGTTCGCGGGTGGCTTTCTTCAGATCGTTGGGATCCTGCCAGACGGTGATCGCGTGCAGGTCGACCATGCAATAGATGGTCTCCATGTCCTTGTCCTGCCAGTCTACAAACCGTTTGAGAGCGCCAAGGTAGTTGCCAAGGTGCAGGTTGCCCGAGGGCTGGATGCCGGAAAAGACACGCGGCGTGAAAGTGGTCTCGGTCATCGAGAAACTCCCGTCTGGAAATAGGGCCTGCGGTGGCTTAACCATGGGCGCAACGGTCGTCAACAGCCCGTCCAGGTGGCGGGTCCACAAGGGCGCGTCAAAAGGCCGGGACAGGCAAGAAGGGCAGGAAAGATATGAGCAGCAGTGAAAACCCATCACCCGTGAACCCGCTGCCGCCCGTGGTGGTGGCGCTGGTGCTGGTGATCATGGGGATCGAGGCGGCGTTTTCGCTTGGCGCGCGCGGCATCGTCGGCGGCCCGTCCGCCGTGGGCTGGCGGCTGGAGGCTTTCCAGTCTTACGCGTTTTCGGCCGAGATCTTCTGGTGGATGTGGGAGACCGGACAATGGCCCGCGCAGCATCTGCTGCGGTTTGTCTCCTTTGCCTTTGTGCACGGCAGTTTCACCCATGCGCTGTTTGTCTGCGTCTTCGTGCTGGCCATGGGTAAGATGGTCGGAGAGGTCTTCGGCGATATTGCCATGATCCTGATCTTTATCCTTTCTGCCATCGGTGGCGCCCTGGGCTATGCGATCTTCTCCGGCAGTCCGGTGCCCCTGATCGGCGGATTTCCGGCGGTTTACGGGTTGATCGGGGCCTTTACCTATATCCTGTGGCGCCAATTGTCGCTGGTGGGCGCGCAGCAGAGCCGGGCGTTTTCGCTGATCGCCTTTCTGATGGGGATCCAGCTGCTGTTTGCGCTGCTGTTTGGCGGCCAACCCGACTGGATCGCGGATCTGACGGGCTTTGCCACCGGGTTCTTCCTGTCGTTTTTCCTGGCGCCCGGTGGCTGGGCGCGGTTCCGCAACAAGATCCGTCACGACTGAACGCGGGCAGGGGGCTCCCGCCCGGATTGCGGCAGGACACCATGCCTGATCCCGTTGGGCCGGGCGCCGCGCCAGGGCGCGGCGCGGTCAGCCCCGGTTGCGGCGGAGTGCCTTTTTGAATTCTGCGAGCCGGAAGGCGCCAACGGCCTGCCCGATGCCAAAGTAGATCACCGCCCCGGTCAGGATCAGTCCCAGAAGGGCCAGATAGCGCCAGCTTGGCAGGTAGAAGAGCCAGGCCAGCTGCTGTGTGCCGACGTAGAGCACCGCGCCCATCAGCAGCGAGACCGCAAGAATGCGCCAGCCGCGTCGGAAGAAACGCGCATCAAAGCGGGCGACATCCCCCATACGCCGCCCGGCCCCCATCCACAGCAGAGCGACCATCGCCCAGCCCGCCGTCGATGCGGCGATGGCGGGAGAGACCCAACCCACAAGTGGTTTCAATCCGATGGCCAGCACCGCGTTGAGGATCATCGCCACCAGCGCGTAGTAGAACGGCGTGCGGGTGTCCTGCCGTGCAAAATAGAGCGGTTGCAGGACCTTCTGCAGCACGAAGGCAGGCAGCCCGGCGCCGTAGATCGCCACAGCCAGGGCAATGGCCGCCACGTCCTCGGGGCCTGTTGCGCCGCGTTCGTAGAGCACCGAAACCAGCGGCACCGGCACCGCGATGAAAGCGGCAGCCGAGGGCAGTGTCAGCAGCAATGAGAACTCCCCGGCGCGCGAAAGCCCCTCGCGCGCACCTGTATCATCATCTGCCCGCAGGCGCCGGGTCAGATCCGGTAGCAGCACGATGCCGACAGCAATCCCGACCACGCCAAGCGGCAGTTGATACAGACGGTCGGCAATGAACAGCCAGCTGACCGCGTTCTCGATATCCGAGGCGACCAGCTGCCCCACCACCAGATTGACCTGGGTGACGCCCATGGCCAGCGCGGCCGGAACCGCCACCCGCACGAGGCGGCGCATGGCGGGGGTGACGCGTGGCAGGCCGGGGCGCAGGCGGATGCCCGCACGCTCGGTCGCGCGCCAGACCAGCGCCAGTTGCGCAACGCCAGCAACCGGGATGGTCCAGACCAGCCAAGTGATCACCTCATGGCCAAGCGCGGCCCCAGTGATCATCGCGCTGCAGGCAAAGATGTTCAGCAGCACGGGCGCCGCCGCCGCAGCAGCAAACCGCCCCGTAGCGTTCAAGACACCGGAAAACAGCGCCGCCAGCGACATGAACAGGATGTAGGGAAAGACGATATGACCATATCCGACAGCCAGATCAAAACGCGCATCCCCGACAAAACCTTCGGCCGTTGCCCAGACCAGGGCGGGCATGAAGACCATGCCAAGGCCGGTCAGGGCCAGAACCGCAGCGGCGAGCAGGTTGAACGCCTGCTGGGCGAAGCCTTCTGCGTCTTCATCGGCCTCCAGCCGGTCGGCGAACTGGGGCACAAAGGCTGCGTTGAAGGCACCTTCGGCAAAGAAGCGGCGGAACAGGTTGGGCAGGCGGAAGGCGGCGACAAAGGCATCAAGCACCGGACCGGGGCCGATATAGGCGGCGATCAGGATTTCGCGCACAAAGCCGAGTATGCGGCTGGCCAGAGTCCAGAAACCGACCGTGACAAAGCCGGACAGCAGTTTGATCGGCTTCATGAACCGGCTCGCTTGGCCCCGGCGGAAATGGCCTCGCGCAGCTTGCGCTCAAGGGTCTTTTGCTTGGATTCCGAGTGGTATTTCAGGCCGAACATGTCTTTGACATAGAAGGAATCGACCACCTGTTCGCCGTAGGTCGCGATCACCGCATTGGCGATATAGACATTGGCATCTGCAAGGGTGCGCGCCAGATCATACAGCAGGCCAGCCCGGTCGCGGGTATCCACCTCGATGATGGTGTAGATCTCTGACCCTTCGTTATCAAAGGTGATGTGGGTCGGCACGTTGAAGGCCTTTTCACGCTTCTTGATCTTGTCGCGCGACACCAGCGCCTCGCGGGCGATGACCTCACCCTTCAGGGTTTTCAGGATCATCTGGGTCAGGCGGGGCAGGCGCGAGGCTTCATAGGGGTGGCCTTCGGCGTCCTGAATCCAGAAGGCATCGGTCACATAGCCGTCCTTGGTCGTATAAGAGCGTGCATCGACGACATTGGCCCCGACCAGTGCCAGGGCGCCCACCATACGGGCAAAGATGCCGGGATGGTCAGCCATGGCAAAACAGGCGCGGGTGGCATCGCGGTCTTCATCGGGATGCATGCGGATGATGACTTCACCCGGATCACCGATCTCTTCCAGCTCGCGCAGCATTTCGGCAAAATCCACATGCGCGGTCACATGCAGGCCTTGCCAATAGGGCGGATAATGGCGCGAGGTTTCGCGTTTTAGATCGGACTTGGTCCAGTCTGGCAGCGCCGCGCGCAGGCGCTTCTTGGCGGCTGTGCCCCGGTGTTCGCGGTTCAGCGCCTCCATGCCGTCTTCCAGCGCGCGGCGGGTCTGGTTGTAAAGTGAGCGCAGCAGGGCAGCTTTCCAGTTGTTCCAGGTGTGCGGTCCGACGCCACGGATATCGCAGACGGTTAGCAACAGAAGCAGATCCAGCCGTTTCACCGATTGCACCGCCTTGGCAAATCCGCGCACGGTGCGCGGATCGGCAATATCGCGTTTTTGCGCCATGTCCGACATCAGAAGGTGATAGCGCACCAGCCATTCGACGGTCTCGCTGTCGGATTTGTTGAGCCCCAGCCGCGGCGCCACCTTGCGGGCGATCTGGGCGCCAAGGATCGAATGGTCCTGTTCGCGCCCCTTGCCGATGTCGTGCAGCAGCATGGCCACCATCAGAACCTTGCGGTTGACCCCTTTGCGCAGCACTTCGGAGGAAACTGGCAGTTCGTCTTCGAGCTCGCCACGTTCAATGGATGCAAAGTTCGAGATCACCTGAATGGTATGCTCGTCCACCGTGTAGGAATGATACATGTTGAACTGCATCATCGCCACGATCGGTTCGAATTCCGGCAGGAAGGCAGAGAGAACGCCAAGCTCGTTCATGCGGCGCAGCGCGCGTTCGGGATTGCCGTGTTTCAGCAGCAGATCCAGAAAGATGCGGCAGGCTTCCTTGTTGGCGCGCATTTCATCATCGATCAGGTCCAGATTGGCCGTGACCAGACGCATCGCATCAGGGTGGATCAGCATGCCTGTGCGCAGACCTTCTTCGAAGATCCTGAGCAGGTTCAGCTTGTCCGCCAGGAACTCTTCGGGATCGACGATATCCAGCCGGTTGTGCACCACCTTGTAGCCGGGTTTGATTTTCGGGCGGCGGCGGAAAATCCGTTCCAGCAGCGGTTCGCCTTTTTGCTGGCTTGCCTCAAGCTTGGTCAGGAAAATGCGGGTGATATCCCCGACCTGGGTGGCCTTGCGGAAATAGTCCTGCATGAAGACTTCGACGCCGCGCCGCCCGGCACGGTCCTGATAGCCCATGCGCTCGGCGACCTCGACCTGCAAATCGAATGTCAGCTGTTCGGTCGCGCGCCCGGTTGCCAGATGCATGTGCGAGCGCACCGCCCAGAGAAAATTCTCTGCCTCTGCGAAGAATTCGAACTCTTCCCGGCTGAACAGGCCCAGCGGTACCAATTCGGCGACGTCCTGCACCTGATAAAGATACTTGGAGATCCAGAACAGCGATTGCAGGTCGCGCAACCCGCCTTTGCCTTCCTTTACATTGGGTTCGACCATGTAACGCTCACCCTGTTTCAGGTGGCGTTCGTCGCGTTCGGCCAGCTTGGCCTCAACGAATTCGCGGGCATCCTTGGAAAAGAGATCGCTGCGCAGCCGGTTGTCCAGCTCTTGGGCAAGGTCGGCGTCACCGGACAGGAAACGGTGTTCCAGCATGGCGGTGCGGATGGTGTAATCCTCGGCGCCAAGCCGGATGCAATCCTTGATCGTGCGGCTGGAGTGGCCGACCTTCAGCCGCAGGTCCCACAGCATGTAAAGCATCGATTCAATGACGCTCTCGGCCCAGGCGGTGATCTTGTAGGGGGTCAGAAACAGCAGGTCTACGTCCGAAAACGGTGCCATTTCGGCCCGGCCGTATCCGCCCACGGCCATTACGGCGATACGTTCGCCCTGGGTCGGGTTGGCCAGCGGATGCAGGAATTGTGTGGCGGCCCGGAAGGCGGTGGTGACCAGCCCATCGGTCAGGTGGCTGTAGGACTGGGTCAGCGCACGGGCGGCAAAGGGCGCCGCGGTAAAGGCTTCGGCAATCGCCGCGCGGCCTTCCTTGTTGGCCTCACGCAGCAGACGGACCACCTCTGCGCGCAGCGCTGCCGCCTCCATGTCCCTGGCTGCGGCAGCAATCTGCTCGTGTATCGCCGCAGCGTCAAAAATCTTGTCTGCGGCGCAGATCAGCGGGCCTTTGACCGGGGTGAGGGGCGGGGTGCCTTGATGGGCCGGATCAGAATCCTGTGCCGGAGAAGCTGCTGGGAGCTGGGTCAATGACGACCACCTTCTGTTCTTGGATTGTTGCGACCGCGAGGCCGCGTTCATTGGTTCCATCGGCGCGCAGGCGGAAGATACCGCCAGTACCCTGGAAGCCTGCGCCCTGGGTCAGGGCGGCGCCGGTTAGGGCGTCGGATTTCCCGGCACTGACCAGAGCCCCGATCGCGGCGATACCGTCATAGGCAAGCCCGCCGATGGAATGCGGAGCGCCCCCGTAGGCAGAGCTGTAGCGGGTAATGAACTGCTGCGATTTGCTCGGGTCGGGCAGGGCAAACCAGCCGCCCTGCACACCGGGCAGGGACAGGGTTGGCGAGGGGATGTCCCAGCGAGTCAGACCGATGTACTGGGTGCTTTCCTTATCCAGGCCCGCTTCGGGCAGAAGCTGGGTCAGCAGCGGCAGGGCGCCTGCGGTGGTCGCGGTCATGAAGACGGCGTTGGCATTGTTGGCACGCGCGGTGTCGCGGATCGGGCCGACGGCGTCGATCACGCCTTTCTGGGACAGCTCATATCCGACCGACCCGGCAATGGTTGCACCAGTGCGCCCGGCTGCGGCCTGAATGGCGGCGCTTCCTGCACGGCCCGCAGCGTCATTGCCGCTGACGATCACGATATTGCCGCGCCCCTGGCGTACAGCGTATTCGGTCAGGCGCTGGGCGGTATTGGCAAAGGTCGCCCCCAGGATAAAGACATTGCCGCCGGCGATTGCGGTGTTGTTGGAAAAGGCCAGCACGTTGACGTTGCGCTTGGCCGCGGCGACGCCTGCAGCATTTGCGGCTTCGGCATAGACCGGACCAAGGATAATTCGCGCGCCGTCGTTGATGGCCTGGGTGGCCGCATTGGCTGCTGTCGCCGGATCGCCTGCTGTGTCATAGACCTTGAGGTCCACCTGCACGCCCTTCAAATCGCCGATCGCCAGACGCGCCGCGTTTTCGAGGCTTTGCGCCAGGACGCTGTCGCCGGATTTGGCCGATCCGCGCGGCACCAATAGCGCCACGGGAACTGGTTTCGAGGTGTTGATGCTCGGGCCGCTTCCGATGCTGGTCGGGTTGCAGGCGCTCAGAGCAAAGGCGGAAATTGCGGTAATCGCGGCGAATGCCGCCTTGCGGGCCTGTTTGAAAACGGCGAACATGATGGACCTGAAACTCCCCTTTTCCGGCGCTGGGCGCCGTGTTGGTGGCCGTATTGGTTTAAGGGGATCATAAACGACCAAAAAGGCGGGTCCAGCGTGAATCATCAGATCGTCAAATTGTTGCCGGGGCTGCACTTTGTGGCCACGCCCATCGGCACCGCGCGCGACATCACCCTCAGGGCGCTGGATGTGCTGGCGTCGGCTGATGTGATCGCCGCCGAGGACACCCGGTCGCTGCGCAAGCTGATGGAAATTCATGGTGTGCCGCTGAACGGACGCCAGATCATCGCCTACCATGATCACAGCGGCGCAGGCGCCCGGGCAAGGCTGATGCAGGCGATGGAGGCGGGGCAGTCGGTTGCCTATGCGTCTGAGGCAGGCATGCCGCTGATTGCAGATCCGGGCTATGATCTGAGCCGCGCGGCAGCTGAAACCGGGCATAAGGTTACCGTAGCGCCGGGTGCCTCGGCGGCGCTGGCAGCGCTGACACTGGCGGGCTTGCCGACCGATGCGTTCTTTTTCGCCGGATTCCTGCCCAACGCCAGCGGCGCCCGGCGCAAGCGGCTGGAAGAGCTGCGAAACGTGCCCGGAACGCTGATTTTCTACGAATCGCCCAAACGCATCGCTGCCTCGGTGGCTGATATGGCGGCAGTTCTCGGGGACCGGCCTGCCGCCCTTTGCCGCGAGTTGACCAAGAAATTCGAAGAGATCCGGCGCGGCAGCCTGAGTGATCTCGCGGCCGGGCTGGAGGAGAAACCGGTGAAAGGCGAGATTGTCATGCTGGTGGATCGCGCCCATGGCGAAGAGGTGAGCGAAGCCAGCCTTGAGGAAGACCTGCGCGCGGCGCTGAAGGACAATTCGGTAAAGGATGCCGCATCCATCGTGGCGGAAACCCACGAATTGCCGCGCCGCAAGGTCTACCAGCTTGCCCTGCAACTGGCCAAGGACGCAGGCTGAGCGGATGGAGGGGCGACACCATCAAGGTCAGCGCGCCCATCTGGCTGGAAAGGCTGCCGAAGACGCAGCCGCGCGCGCCTATGAGGCAAGGGGCTACCGCGTGGAAGCCCGGCGCTGGCGCGGCCCCGGGGGTGAGATCGACCTGATCCTGCGCAAGGGGGACATGCTGGTCTTTGCCGAGGTCAAGCACAGCGCCACATTCGCATCCGCCGCCGCCCGCATCACGCCCACACAGATGCAGCGGATCCAAGCCAGTGCTGCGCATTTTCTGGAAGGAGAACCTCGGGGGCAGCTGACCGAGGCGCGGCTTGATGCCGTGTTTGTGAACGGCGAAGGGCAGGTCGAGATCCTCGAAAACGCCTTTGGTCAGGGCTGACAGCGTTCTGCTCTATTGAACCTTTGTGCCCGCTGGGCCATCTATTTGCCGAAACAAAAGGGATGCACTTCATGAAAATCGCCTTCCAGATGGACCCGGTCATGGGCGTCGACATCGATGCCGACAGCAGCTTCCGCCTTGCTGAAGAGGCGCAGGCGCGCGGGCACGAACTGTTTTACTACAGCCCCGATCACCTTGCCTATCAGGAAGGGCGCATCACTGCCCGCGGCTATGACATGACCGTGCAACGCGTCGCCGGAACCCCGGCGGTGCTGGGCGAAGAGCGCGAGGTGGATCTTGCGGATTTCGACGTGGTCTGGCTGCGGCAGGACCCGCCGTTCGACATGCATTACATCACCTCGACGCATCTGCTGGACCGGCTCAAGGGGCAGACGCTGGTGGTGAATGATCCCTTCTGGGTGCGCAACTATCCGGAAAAACTGCTGGTTCTGGATTTCCCCGACCTGACGCCGCCCACGGCGATTGCCCGCGATCTGGACACGATCAAGGCGTTCAAGGCCAAACATGGCGACATCATCCTGAAGCCGCTTTATGGCAATGGCGGCGCCGGGGTGTTCCGTCTGGACGCCAACGACCGCAACCTGACCTCGCTGCACGAGCTGTTCACCGGCTTCAGCCGCGAGCCGCTGATCGTGCAGAAATTCCTGCCCGATGTCAGCAATGGCGACAAACGCGTCATTCTGGTGGACGGCGAGCCCGTTGGCGCCATCAACCGCGTGCCTGCCGCCGGTGAAACCCGGTCGAACATGCATGTGGGCGGGCGCCCGGAAAAGATCGGCCTGACCGAGCGCGACCGGGAAATCTGCGCCGCCATCGGCCCGCTGCTGAAGGAAAAGGGGCAGATCTTTGTCGGCATTGACGTGATCGGCGACTACCTGACCGAGATCAACGTGACCTCGCCCACCGGCATTCAGGAACTGGAACGATTTGACGGCGTGAATATCGCCGAAAAGGTCTGGCAGGCCATCGAATCCAAACTGTAAGACGCATCCGGCTGGCGGCACTCAGCCCGCCAGCCGGAACCCCAGCGCCTCAGCCACATGGGGGCGCAGGATTTCCGGCTCCGCTTCCAGATCGGCGATAGTCCGCGCCACCCGCAGCACCCGGTGATAGCCGCGCGCGGTCAGGGCGAAACGGTCTGCGGCGCGCTGCATCAATTCGCGGCTTTCCTTATCCAGTATGGCAATATCTTCCAGTAGCGCCCCTTCGGCATCGGCGTTCTGCTGCGCACCGGGATGGTCTGAAAACCGTCGTTCCTGCCGCTCCCGCGCGGTCTCAACCCTTTGTAGGATTTCGGCAGACCCTTCGGCGGCAGCGGGTAGGGTAAGATCGTCATAAGACACCGGCGGCACGTCGATGCGCAGATCAAAGCGGTCCATCAGCGGGCCGGAAATGCGCCCCATGTAATCCTCCGCGCAGAGTGGCGCACGAGAACAGGCGCGGGATGGATCCGCCAGATGGCCGCATTTGCATGGGTTTGCCGCAGCCACCAGCATGAAGCGGCTGGGGTATTTCACATGGGCATTGGCGCGGGCCACCATGACCTCGCCGGTTTCCAACGGCTGGCGCAGGGTTTCCAGCACCGGGCGGGCGAATTCGGGCAACTCGTCCAAAAACAACACGCCATTGTGGGCGAGGCTGATCTCACCCGGCTGTGCCCGCCGACCGCCGCCGACTATGGCGGCCATGGATGCGGTGTGATGCGGTTCGCGAAAGGGGCGGCTGCGATTGATGCCGCCATCCTCGATCAAGCCGCACAACGACTGGATCATCGAGGTCTCCAGCGCCTCAGCCGCCGTCAGGGGCGGCAGAATCGTCGGCAGCCGCGCCGCCAGCATGGATTTGCCGGACCCGGGCGGGCCGACCATCAGGATGTGATGCCGTCCGGCGGCAGCGATCTCCAATGCGCGTTTGGCCCGTTCCTGCCCCTTCACGTCGCGCAGGTCGCGCGCGCCGGTATCGTCGTGGACTTCGCCCGCGATGGCCTCCGCAAGGGGCATCTTGCCGGTGAAATGGCGTACCACGTCGATCAGGCTGGCGGCGCCGATCACCCGCGCTGCATCGACCCAGGCGGCCTCTGCCCCCGATGCCTTGGGGCAGATCAGCAACCGGTCCTCGCTGGCCGCGGTCATCGCAGCGGGCAGGGCGCCCACCACGGGGATCAACGTCCCGTCGAGCGACAATTCCCCCAGCGCGATGGTCTCGCTTGCGGCCTCGACTGGGATCACCTCGATCGCGGCGAGAAGCGCCAGCGCGATGGGCAGGTCGAAATGGCTGCCTTCCTTGGGCAGATCCGCCGGTGACAGGTTCACGGTGATCCGTTTTGACGGCAGCGCAATCGACATGGCGGCAAAGGCCGAGCGCACCCTCTCGCGCGCTTCGCTCACCGCCTTGTCCGGCAGGCCGACGATGGAAAAGGCCGGAAGGCCCGGCGCCACGGCGCATTGCACCTCGACCGGGCGGGCCTCCACCCCCTGAAAGGCCACCGTGTAGGCCCGTGAAATCATGCTGCGCTATCCCTCTGAAGATACCAGAGAAAATCATAGCGAACGGCGGACCGGAGTCGCCCTTAAAGCACGTTATGCGTGTATTTTTGTCGTTGGCTTTGCGGGCCGACGACGCGGAGCGTCAGTCAAGGCTCCAGGGGCGGCGCTCCAGATCTATCGCATAAGGCTCGGGATCGTAAGTCACCTCACGCGCCTGTTCCTGCCAGCGCAGCACCGCCGGATCGGACAAGAGCGCGCGGCAATAGGCGCGGGTTTCCGGCGACACCGGCAGGTCATATCCGATGATGCGGGCCGCAACCGGCGTGTAGAACACATCGGCAAGGCTGTAGTCGCCGAAAAGCCAGCCCTCCGTAGCGCCAGACACCCAGCGGGCATGCGCAAACAGGGTCTCGATCCGGGCAAGATCCTGTTGCACCGCTTCGGAGGGGGTAAATCCCTGCCAGATATGGCTCAGTTGCATGGGGCAATCACCGCGCAGGGCAGAAAAACCGCAGGCCATTTCAGCCACCAGCCAGCGCGCAGTCGCCCGCGCAGTCGGATCGCTGGGCCAAAGGCCTGCATCCGGGTGCCGTTCGGCCAGGGTTTCCCCCATAGCCAAGCTTTCGCCGATCACCGTGCCTTCGGGCGTGCGAAGTGTGGGTACCAGCCGGGCAGGCGCCAGATCTGCCAGATCCGCCGCCATGGTTCCGGAATAAAGCCCCACCATATGCACCACATGGGGGAGCGAGAATTTTTCAAGCATGAGCCAGCCGCGCAAGGACCAGCTGGAATACATGCGGTCGCCGATAAAAAGATCATAGGTCATGGGAAGCAGGCTAGCGCAGCTTCACGGGTTGCCAAATCGCTGTTTTGTGCGCGGTGCCATCACGGAAGGTGATTGATCTTTCCGGTGCGCCAGCCATTGGTCCCTTCCCCAGGAAGGTGGTGGATTTCGGTGACCGACAGGTTGTCGATCCGGTGCGAAAACGCCTCTTCTGCGGTCAGCCGTTCGGCGCGCTGGATCTGGGTCAGGATCTGGCCGAAATGGCCGACCACGATCAGATTGCGGCCCCGGTGGGCTTCGATCAGGCTGTCGATGGCCCGGTCTACGCGGGCGCAGACCTCATTCCAGCTTTCTCCGCCGGGGGGGCGGACATCGCCGGGGGTTTCCCAATAGGCGCGGATGCGTTCGGGGTCTTCGGCGTCGATGTCTTTCCAAGTGCGCAGCTCCCATTCCCCGAAATGGATTTCCCTGAGGTCCGGCAGGTGGGCAAGGCGCGGGCGTTCGCCTTGGATGGCGCTGGCGGTATCTGCCGCGCGCGACAGGTCCGATGACACAACCAAGGCATCCTCGGGCAGGGCAGCAGACAGGCGGCGCAGCGCGGCGCCATCCGACAGATCCGCCGGAAGATCCGACCAGCCGACCATGGATTTGGCATGGGTTGGGCCGTGGCGGACAAGGAAGAGGCGGGTCATAGAAGGCTTCCTTTCAGCACCAGCGGCAGGCCTGCGGTGACCTGCACCACCGTCTGCGCGCGGACGGCGATTGCGATGTTGAGCCGCCCCTGCGCCTCGCGGAACCTCCGGGCCAGCGCGTTCTCGGGCACGATGCCTAGGCCGGTTTCGTTCGACACGATCACGATCTCTGCGCGGCAGGCATCAATCGCCTGCAACAGCGTCTCTGTTTCCGCCTCCAGATCATGCTCCGCCAGCAGGTGATTGGTTAGCCACATGGTGGCGCAATCGATCAGGCAGATCTGTCCCTTCTGCAGGTTGCCAAGCACCTTTGCGGCATCGAACGGCTCTTCATGGGTGGTCCAGTCCCGGCCACGCTGGGCCAGGTGTTTTGCAACTTTTTCCCGCATTTCATCATCAAATATCTGTGAAGTTGCCCAGTAAACCTTTGGCTTGCCAGAGGAAAAGCATAGACTTTCCGCAAAGGCAGACTTTCCCGATGCGGCCCCGCCAAGAATGAATGTGACAGCTGCGGACACGTCTTCTACCCTGATTTCGGTGATGGTTGCAGGAGTTTGGGTATCTGCTGATCCGGCCTGAAACAAGCCTGAACATGTCCTGTCCACTGGTTCACCACAGTTGAAGGCCGAGATCGGAGGCCGCGAAATGACCGGGAGCGGACAGGTTGGGCGGGCCGCACAAAACCAGCGTAGCCAATGGGAAAAGCCAAGCCAATATGCGGCGACGCCGGGCGGCAGATCCGGGCCGGAAAAGAGAAAATCACCATCAAAGTGATCCGATCCCGGAGCCGTTGCGTAGAGTTAGTAATCAGTTTCAAAGGGGAGTATCATGGCACTTGACACGACCAGTGAAAACCCGCTGCCAAGGCAGGCCATGAAGGCCGAGCTTCTGGACGCTGAAACGGAGCTGCGCCTCGCCTATGCTTGGCGCGACGACCGCGACGAAGAAGCGCTGCACCGGCTGATCCACGCCTACATGCGGCTGGCGATTTCCATGGCCGCGAAATTCAAACGCTACGGCGCGCCGATGAATGACCTCATTCAGGAGGCCGGTGTCGGGCTGATGAAGGCGGCAGACAAATTCGACCCCGACCGTGGGGTGCGGTTTTCCACCTACGCGGTCTGGTGGATCAAGGCGTCGATTCAGGACTACGTGATGCGCAATTGGTCTATGGTGCGCACCGGCTCCACCTCCTCGCAAAAATCCCTGTTTTTCAATATGCGCAGGGTGCAGGCCCAGCTTGAGCGCGAGGCGCGCGCGGCAGGCGTCAAACTCGACAAGCATCAGCTGAACCAGCAGATCGCCACGGAAATCGGCGTGCCATTGCGCGATGTGGAGATGATGGACGGGCGGCTGTCCGGCTCTGACTTCTCGCTAAACGCCGTGCAATCTTCCGAGGACGAGGGCCGCGAATGGATCGAGGCGCTGGAGGATGACAGCGCGCAGGCCGCTGAACTGGTGGAAGAGCGGCACGACCGGCGCCAGCTTCGGGCCTGGCTGGTCGAGGCGCTGCAGGCGCTGAACGAGCGGGAGCGGTTCATCATCACCGAACGCAAACTGCGGGAAGAGGCGCGCACGCTGGAAAGCCTTGGTAACGAGCTGAACCTGTCCAAGGAACGCGTGCGCCAGCTGGAGGCCGCGGCGTTTCAGAAGATGCGGAAAACGCTTGAAGGGTGCTCCCGGGAGGTGCACAATTTCCTCTCATGACAAAGTCGATTCTTTTTATCAGAAAAGCGGGTGCCGCATGTGCGGCAGCCGCTTTCTTTGCGTTTGGGGCAACCTCCGCCGCCTTGGCTGAGCCTGCCGTGCTTCCGTCGGCCAAGGCTGCGGCCGAAGTCCTGCAGGAAGCCGATGTGGCTATTCTGGGTGAGGTGCATGACAACGCAGCCCACCACCAGAACCAGGCCGAACTCCTGCGCTATCTGGTACCGCGCGCGGTGGTTTGGGAGATGATAACCGGGGCGCAGGCCGAGGGCCTGACCGAGGCGCTGCTGGGCGATGCGGAGGCGACCGCTGCCGCGCTCGATTGGGAGGCAACGGGCTGGCCGGAATTTGCGCTCTACGCGCCGGTCTTTGCCGCCGCCGCGCCCGCACGGCAGTACGGCGCGCTGGTGCCGCGCTCGGAGGCGCGTCAGGCGCTGGATCAGGGGATCGCGGCCTATTTCGGCGCCCGGGCCGCAGATTTCGGGCTGGATCTGCCCTTGCCAGAGGCGGAGCAGACGGAACGCGAGGCGGATCAGATGGCCAATCACTGCAATGCGATGCCCGCCGAAATGCTGCCGGTGCTGGTTGATTTCCAGCGGCTGCGTGACGCGGCACTTGCTGCAGCGGTGGATCAGGCGCTGGAAGAGACCGGCGGGCCGGTGGCGGTGATCACCGGCAATGGCCATGCGCGGCTGGATCGGGGTCTTGCGGTCTACCTGTCAAAGGCGCGGCCCGAGGTGCGGATCCAGAGCCTTGGCCAAAGCGAGGGCGGCGCGATATCCGGGGATTTCGATCTGCTGCTGGATAGCGCGGCGGCAGAGCGCCCGGACCCCTGTCTTGCCTTCGGCAAGGGTTGAGGGGAAAACCGTTTCACACTTTGGCCCGGGCCAAGTAAGGTCGGCGCTGACGCAGAATTCCAAGGTGGCGCAGGGGCGGATAATATGCTGGTAGGCAAACATATTTTACTGATCATCGGTGGCGGCATCGCGGCCTATAAGGCGCTGGAACTGATCCGCCGCCTGCAGGATCAGGGCGCCAGCGTGGCGCCGGTCGTGACCAAGGCCGGGGAAGAATTCGTGACCCCGCTGTCGGTCTCGGCCCTGGCCGGTGCGCCGGTGCACCGGGATCTGTTTGACCTCACAGCCGAGGCGGAGATGGGCCATATACAACTGTCGCGCAGTGCGGATCTGGTTGTTGTGGCGCCTGCCACCGCGGATCTGATGGCGAAGATGGCGCAGGGGCTGGCCAATGATCTGGCCTCGACCCTGCTCTTGGCCACCGACACGCCGGTTCTGGTGGCGCCCGCCATGAACGTGCGCATGTGGGAACACGCCGCCACGCAACGCAATATCGCCACGCTGAAAGCAGACGGCATCCGATTTGTCGGCCCCAACGCGGGCGGCATGGCCTGCGGCGAATTCGGCCCGGGCCGGATGGCCGAGCCGGATGAAATCGTCGCTGCCGTTGCAGCCGAGTTTCGTGATGGACCTCTCAGCGGCAAACGCATCGTCGTTACCTCCGGCCCGACACATGAGCCCATTGATCCGGTGCGCTATATTGCCAATCGCTCCTCCGGGGCGCAGGGCACAGCGGTGGCCCGTGCTCTGCGCGATCTGGGAGCGGAAGTGGTGTTCGTCACGGGCCCGGCAACGGTCCGGCCCCCCGAGGGGGTAGAGGTCGTTCCCGTCGAAAGCGCGCTGGAAATGCAGGCCGCGGTAGAGGCAGCCTTGCCCGCCGATGCGGCCGTATTCGCTGCTGCCGTGGCGGATTGGCGGGTGGCCAGCGCCTCGGACCGGAAACTGAAGAAATCTAAGGATGGCTTGCCGACGCTGGAATTCGCCGAAAACCCCGACATCCTGAAAACGGTTTCGCATATGACTGAACACCGACCGGGACTGGTGGTGGGGTTCGCTGCAGAAACCAACGACGTGGTGGACAACGCCACCGCCAAACGGCTGCGCAAGGGGTGCGACTGGATCGTTGCCAATGACGTCTCACCTGCCACCGGTATCATGGGTGGCAGCGAAAACGCGGTGATCCTGATCACGGACACCGGCGCCGAGGAATGGCCACGCATGGCGAAGCAGGAGGTCGCCGGGAAACTGGCCAACCGCATCGCTGCCGCGCTGGACAGTTGATCCCATCCAATCACTGACACAGAACATCAAACCGCAGGTTCCGATATGGTGACAATCCGTATACGCCGTGATGCAGAGGCGGATCACGATCTGCCGCTGCCCTCCTATGAAACTCCGGGCGCGGCGGGCGCGGATCTGCGCGCCGACCTGACGGGGCGCGGCAGCATCCTGCTGGCGCCGGGCGCGCGGGCGCTGGTGCCAACCGGGCTGCGGGTGGAAATCCCGACGGGATACGAGATCCAGATCCGACCGCGATCCGGCCTTGCGCTGAAACACGGGATTACCCTGCCGAACACGCCGGGCACCATCGACAGCGATTATCGCGGCCCGCTGGGCGTCATCGTGCTGAACGCGGGGCAGGAACCGTTCGAGATCCGCCACGGAGAGCGGATTGCGCAGATGGTGGTCGCGCCGGTGTTGCAGGCGGCCTTCGTCGAGGTGACGGAGTTGAGCGAGACAGAGCGCGGCAGCGGTGGCTTTGGCTCCACGGGGAGAGGCTGATGATACTGGTTCTGGGTCTTGCAGGGCTGATCTGGTGGGGCGGGCGCCTGATGGGCCTGCCGCGTGCGATGCGGGGAAGCCTGCTGGCGCTGCTGTTTGCGGCCGTCGTGATCCTGCAACTGACCCTGCCCAATGGCCATGGCTTGCGGGCCGCCACCGGTGGCTCTGCCTCGTCCTGGCTGATCCTTGGCGGGATCGTGCTGCTGATTGGTGTCTACAGCTGGGGCGTGTCCCGCTTGCGCGCCCGCGCGGACGCGAGTGAAGACGCCGAAAATGGTGGTGAAGCGCCCACGGCCGAGGCGAAAACGGCGGCCAAACCGGGGCGTTTCTCGGAGACCGAACTGAACCGATATGCGCGCCATATCGTGCTGCGGGAACTGGGCGGTCCGGGGCAGAAGAAGCTGAAGAACGCCAAGGTGCTGGTGATCGGGGCCGGGGGGCTTGGCGCACCGGCGCTGCAATATCTGGCGGCGGCGGGCGTTGGCACCATCGGTGTCATCGACGACGATGTGGTTGAAAACGCCAACCTGCAGCGGCAGGTTATTCACCGCGATCAGGACATCGGCCTGCCCAAGGTATTCTCGGCGCAAAAGGCGATGGAGGCGCAGAACCCCTTTGTCACCGTGCGCCCCTATCACCGCCGTCTGACGGATGAGATCGCCGCGGATCTGTTTGCGGAATATGATATCATTCTGGATGGCACCGATAATTTCGAAAGCCGCTATCTGTCGAACCGCACCGCCGTGGCGCTGGGCAAGCCGCTGATTTCCGGCGCCCTGTCGCAATGGGAGGGGCAGCTGTCCGTCTTTCATCCCAAGGCAGGCGGCCCCTGCTATCAGTGTATCTTCCCCGAGGCCCCGGCTGCAGGACTGGCGCCCAGCTGCTCTGAGGCTGGTGTTATCGGTCCCTTGCCCGGGGTCGTCGGCGCGATGATGGCGGTGGAGACGATCAAGCAGATCACCGGAGCGGGCGAAGTGCTGCGCGGCGCCATGCTGATCTACGATGCCCTTTACAGTGAAACCCGCCGCATCGGGCTGAAACAGCGGGTCGACTGCCCGATCTGTGGCGGGGGGAGCGATGGCGACGGACCGGGCGACAGTGGTGGCACGGCTGCTTCCGGCGGCGAATAAGCGTCACGCGAACAACAAAGCCTCCACGTGTCCGAAGCGCTATATATTTCCCTGCTGTGCGGTGCCCTGATGGGTGGTGAGCCGGAACAGGTGTATCAATTCGACTATCCCGAAGGCCGGGCCTCGATCCGGGTCGATTGCGAAAACAGCAATCGGGTGGTGGAGTTTGGCCTCGACAAGCGCAGTAGCCTCGACAGTCTGCAACAGGCGCTGTTCGCGGCCGAAATCACCGGCAAGGAGGCCGTCGTGGTGCTGATCGACACCGATGGGGTCATGGGCCGGTTCGAATGGCGCATTGCCCGGGCTGCCAATATTGCAGGCGTTCCGATCCGCATCATTGCCGCCGATCTGGTCGAGGATCTGAGGCCGGGCGGCTAGTATTTGCGGAAAATCCGCTTGCCTCTCTGGACGCTGCCGTGGCGCGGGCATAGCTTCTGCGCAAAGGAGGCCTTGCCTATGACCAACCCCTTGTTGTCCCATTGGGATACCCCGTTTGAAATCGCGCCCTTCGACCAGATTTCCGACGAAGATTTCGCGCCCGCGCTGGATCAGGCCCTTGCGGCCCATAACGCCCAGATCGACGCTATCGCGTCAAATCCCGATGCGCCGACCTTTGACAATGTGATCGGGGCGCTGGAAACACCTTGCCAGGCGCTGGAGCAAGTCCTGTCGGTGTTCTACACGGTGGCAGGCGCCGACAGTAATCCCAAGCGGCAGGAGTTGCAGCGTGCATTCTCACCGAAACTGGCGGCGCATTCCTCGGCCATTACCGCGAACAAGGCGCTTTATGCACGGATCAAGGCGGTCTGGGATCAGCGCGATGAACTGGACCTGACCGAGGAACAGCAGCGCGTGTTGATGCTGACCCACCGCAGTTTCGTGCGCGGTGGTGCAGCACTGGAAGGGGCGGAGGATGCCCGGATGCAGGAGATCAAGGGACGGCTTGCCACCCTTGGCACCGAATTCACTCAGAACCTGCTGGCGGATGAGAGCAACTGGTTCATGGAGCTCTCTGAAGAGGATCTGGAAGGCCTGCCGGACTTCGCCATCGCGGCTGCCCGGGCTGCGGGCAAGGAAAAGGGCGTGGACGGGCCTGTCGTGACGACCTCGCGCTCCATCATCACGCCGTTCCTGCAATTCTCTCCGCGCCGGGATCTGCGGGAAAAGGCGTTCCAGGCCTGGGCGGCGCGCGGAGCCAATGGCGGCAAGACGGACAACCGGGAGATTGCGGCAGAGATCCTTGCCCTGCGCGAGGAACGAGCCAAGCTCTTGGGATATGAGAATTTCGCGGCTTACAAGCTGGAAACTGAAATGGCCAAGACGCCCGAAGCCGTGCGGGGCCTGCTGATGGATGTCTGGGGCCCGGCCAAGGCGCGGGCGGATGCGGATGCGGTCATCCTGACCGAGATGATGCAGGCCGATGGTATCAATGGTGATCTGGAGCCTTGGGACTGGCGCTATTACTCGGAAAAGCGCCGCAAGATCGAACATGACCTCGATGAGGCCGAGCTGAAGCCCTATCTGCAGCTCGACAAGATGGTCGAGGCGGCCTTCTCCTGTGCGAACCGCCTGTTCGGGCTGGAGTTCGCGCCGCTTGATATCCCGCTTTACCATCCCGATTGCCGCGCCTGGGAGGTCACGCGCAACGGTGAGCATATGGCGGTCTTCATCGGCGATTATTTTGCCCGTGGATCGAAACGCTCGGGCGCCTGGTGTTCGGCCATGCGAGGTCAGGCGAAGTTTCCGGAAAAACAGGCGCCTGTCGTGATCAACGTCTGCAACTTTGCCAAGGGCGATCCGGCGCTGTTGTCCTATGATGATGCGCGCACACTGTTCCACGAGTTCGGCCATGCGCTGCACCAGATGCTGTCGGATGTGACCTATGAAAGCATCTCGGGCACCTCGGTGGCGCGCGATTTCGTGGAGCTTCCTTCGCAGCTCTATGAACACTGGCTGGAAGTGCCCGAGGTGCTGAGCGAGTTTGCTACCCATGCCGAGACTGGCGAGCCGATGCCCAAGGAAATGCTGGACAAGGTTCTGGGCGCTGCGACCTATGACATGGGCTTTCAGACGGTGGAATACGTTGCCTCGGCGCTTGTTGATCTGACCTTCCACGATGGCGCCGCCCCGGCAGATCCGATGGCGCGCCAGGCCGAGGTTCTGGCCGAAATCGGCATGCCCCACGCCATCACCATGCGCCACGCGACGCCGCATTTCGCGCATGTCTTCTCCGGCGATGGCTATAGCTCCGGTTACTACAGCTACATGTGGTCCGAGGTGATGGACGCTGATGCCTTTGCCGCCTTTGAAGAGGCAGGCGGGGCCTTTGATCCCGAACGCGCCAAGGCGCTGGAGGAGCATATCCTGTCCACTGGCGGTTCCAAGGATCCGGCAGAGCTTTACACCGCCTTCCGCGGGCGTCTGCCCGGGGTGGATGCGCTGCTGAAGGGGCGGGGGCTGGCCGCAGAATAAGCCGCTGAACAAAAAAACTGGCGCCGGGAAGATTGCTCTTCCCGGCGCCATTCGTTTCAGGGGCAGAAAATGGTCCAGTCAGTAACCCAGAGACCGGTCTACCAGATGCAGGAACGGCTCAGCCGCCTCGCCGCGGCGGATGTTTTCGGCGATCACCTGCGATGCCGTGCTGGCCCGGGTTTCCGCCGCGATATGGGGCGTGACGGTGACATTGGGATGCGCCCAATAGGGATCATCCGCAGGCAGGGGTTCCACCCGGAACACATCCAGCGTGGCATGGCCCACTTGACCGCAATCCAGAGCTTCCAACAGGGCGGCGTCGTCGATCAGTGGCCCCCGGCCCGGATTGATGATCCGCGCACCCTTCGGCAGCATCGCCAGAGTATCGGCGTTCAGGATGTTGTTGGTCGCGGGTGTATCCGGCAGCAACAGGATCACGATTTCCGCCTCTGACAACGCCTGTTTCAGCCCGTGGTCTCCATGCAGGCATTTGATCCCGTCGATCTCCTTGGCCGAGCGCGACCAGCCGGTGACCGGAAATCCGATACGGGCCAGGCTCTGCGCGCAGGCGCTGCCCAATGCGCCAAGGCCGAGCACAGTCACTGGGCGTTCAAAGGCCAGCGGCGGCACTACGGGCTCCCACCGGTCCTGCATGGCGATGGAGCGGTCGATGTCCAGATGATAGCGCAGCACGTGGCCGCTGACCCATTCCACCATGCCGGCTGTCAGCCCCGGATCCACCATCCGGCACAGCGGCATGGTCAGGGTCTGGTTGCCGACGATCTTTTCCACCCCGGCCCAGAGGTTCAGCACCGCCTTGCAGCGGGTATAGGGGGTGAAATCCTGCAGGTCGGAATTCGGCGCATAGACCACGTAATCCACCTGATCGGCGGGATGATCCTGCCGCATATCGACCGTCAGTCCGGCCTCGGAAAAGGCGCGTTTCAGCGGCTCGCGGTAGGTGTCCCAGCGGGCGGGCAGGGCGGCGAACTGAACGTTGATCATGTGGCAAATACTCCTGCCATGTCCCGGAAGCCCTTGATCTCGATCGGGTTGCCTGCGGGATCGTGAAAAAACATCGTGCTTTGCTCACCCGGTTCTTCGGCAAAACGGGTGGTGGGGGGGATGGTGAAGTCGATCCCCTCGGCCTCCAGCCGGTCGGCAAGAGCGCGCCATTCTTCTTGTGGCAGGATCACACCCAGATGCGGCATCGGCACCATGTGCTCACCCACCTTGCCCGTATTGGCGGTGGCAAAGACCGGCCCGAGATGCAGCGAAATCTGATGGCCGAAGAAATTGAAATCGACCCAGGTATCGGTGCTGCGCCCTTCGTCGCAGCCCAGAACACCGCCATAAAAGGCGCGGGCTGCTTCCAGATCGTCAACATGATAGGCAAGGTGAAATATGCTCATTTTCCGCAGTTCCTGTTGTTGGTTGGGCCGCCCGTTCTAGCGCGGGCGGTGGACGTTTGCGCTTTGCACCAGGCCAAAGGCGGCGAGCAGCACCAGCATGGCCGAGCCCCCGTAAGAGACCAGCGGCAAGGGCACGCCGACGACCGGCGCAAGCCCCATCACCATCGACATGTTCACGGCAAAGAACAGGAAGAAGGTGATGGCGATGCCAAGCGTCACCAGCGACGAGAACCGGTCCCGCGCCGCAAGGGCGGTGGCGACGCAGAAGACAATGATCAGCACGTAGATGCTGAGCAGGGTAAAGCCGCCGATAAAGCCGAATTCCTCGGCCAGGGTGGTAAAGATGAAATCGGTGTGTTTTTCCGGCAGGAAGTTCAGCCGTGATTGGGTGCCCTGCATGAAACCGCGCCCGGACCAGCCGCCCGAGCCGAGGGCGATCTTGGACTGGGTGATGTGATAGCCCGCGCCGAGCGGATCCTGTGAGGGATCAAGAAAGGTATCGATGCGGCGGAACTGGTAGTCCTTGATCAGCTGCCAGTCGGTGCCGCGGCTGTAGAACACCGCCGTGACCAGACCAACGGCGCCGGCAATCACCGTTGCGAAATAGGCCCAGTGCACACCTGCCAGAAACATGACCCCACCCCCGGCGGCCATCAGCAGGATCGAGGTGCCCAGATCCGGCTGCCGCAGCACCAGAAATGTGGGGAACAGGATCATGATCACCGGCACCAGCACCCAGAACAGGCGCGAGGTCTTTTCCGTTGGCAGCCAGTCATAATAGGCGGCTAGTAGCATCACTAGGGTAATCTTCATCAGCTCCGAGGGTTGCAGCCGCATGAAACCAATGTCGATCCAGCGTTGCGCCCCCATGCCGACGGTGCCGAAGAACTCCACCGCCAGCAGCAGCACGATGGACATCAGATAGGCAAGGACGGAAATGTTGCGCCAAAACCAGATCGGCACCATGGCCACCATGATCATCACCGCCATGCCAAGGGCAAAGCGTTTTGCCTGCGGCTCGGCCCAGGGCGAGAACGACCCACCTGCCACGGAATAGAGCATCAGAAAGCCCACCCCGGCGACCGAGGCCAGCAGCAAGGTCAGCGGCCAGTTCAGATACAGGATCTTGCGCAGGCCCGAGGGGACGGATTTGGCGCGGCTTTCAAGATAACTCATGCCCGGCCGCTGCCTCCGGTTTCTTCCCGTTTCAGACGTTCGCGTTCCAGCCGCTCCTGCTGCGCCTTGATGCGGCTGCGATCGCCCTTGGGGTAGGCGGACAGGGGCGGCGTTCCATCAAACAGCGCCTGCAACATGACATCGCGGGCAATGGGTGCGGCGGCGCGTGACCCGCCACCCCCGTGTTCGACCACGACAGCAACCGCAAAGCGGGGTTTGTCATAAGGCGCAAAGCAGACATAGAGCGCGTGGTCGCGCCGCTCCCAGGGCAGATCCTCGTTGCGGATCACCCCGGCGGCGCGTTCGGCCGCGGTGATATTGCGCACCTGGCTGGTGCCGCTTTTGCCGGCCATGCGGATGTCTTCGGCGATGATGCGTGAGCGGTAGCCGGTGCCGCGCCGGTCGTTACTGACCGAGAACATGCCCCTGCGCACGGTCCGCAGGTTGTTTTCATTGAGCCCCAAAGGCTCGCCGCCGCCGCTGGGTTGTTCGATCCCGTCGATGGATTTCAGCAGACGCGGGGTGATACTGCGCCCCGAGGCGATCCGCGCGGTCATCACTGCCAGTTGCATTGGCGAGGCCAGCATATAGCCCTGCCCGATAGAGGCGTTTGCAGTGTCGCCGATCAGCCAGTCCTGCCCGTGCACCCGCTGCTTCCACTCGCGGTTGGGGGCCAGGCCGCTGGCCACGGCCGACATCGGCAGATCGTGACGCACACCCAGCCCCAGCTGGTTCGCCATGGCAGAAATTTTGTCGATCCCCACCTTCAGCGCCAGATCGTAGTAATAGACGTCGCAGGATTGTTTCAGCGAGGTGTTGAGATCCACATGCCCATGGCCCGCGCGTTTCCAGCAGTGGAACCTGCGACCGGAGACCTCCAGATACCCGGGGCACCAGACGGTTTCCTCGGGGCCGATCAACCCTTCCTCCAGTGCAGCCAGCGCCGTCACCATCTTGAAGGTCGAACCTGGCGGATAGGTACCCTGCACCGCCTTGTTCGCCAGCGGACGGTAGGGGTCGCCGGTCAGCAGGCTATAGTCGGCGACCGAGATGCCACGCACAAAGAGATTGGGATCAAAGCTGGGCGAGGAGGCGATGGCACGGGTGTCCCCATGTTCGCAATCGATGATCACCGCAGCGGCACTTTCGTTGCCAAGGCGCGCCTGCACATAGCTTTGCAACTCGGCATCGACGGTCAGTTGCATGTCGGCGCCGGCCTCACCTTCGCGCCGGTCCAGCTCGCGCATGACGCGGCCGGTAGCATTCACCTCGACGCGCTTGGCGCCGGCCTTGCCGCGCAGGGCGTCCTCACGCTTGGCCTCAAACCCAACCTTGCCGATCTGGAAACGAGGAATGCGCAGGATCGGTTCCGGCGATTCCATCTTGCTGAGGTCATAATCCGAGACCGGCCCGACATAGCCGACCACATGGGCAAAGGCGCCGCGTTGCGGATAGATCCGCGTCAGGCCGACCTCGGGGGTGATGCCGGGCAGGGCAGGGGCGTTGACCGCCACTTTCGAGATGTCCTCCCAGCCGATCTGATCGGCCAGCGTCACCGGCAGGAAGGGCGGAGAGCGGCGCATTTCGGCCATGGCGCGCTCAATATCTTCAGGGTCGATTTCGATCAGCCGCGACAGTTTGGCGATCACCTCGCCTACATCGCCGGCGTCCTCGGGGACGATGGTGATGCGATAGGAGGGCGAGTTCTGCGCCAGGGTGATGCCGTTGCGGTCGAAGATCTCACCGCGTGCTGGCGGTAGCAGACGGATATTGATGCGGTTTTCCTCGGCCAGCAGCCGGAACTGATCGGCCTGATCTACCTGCAGATAGCGCATGCGGGCCGCCAACCCGCCCGCAAACCCCAGTTGCAAACCGCCCAGAAGCAGCGCCCGGCGGGTCAGCTTGCGGTGGCTGAATTCCAGCTCTTTCGGATTGCGTTTCATCAGCGGCTTCCCAGGGCTTCGGCTTCGGCAGGTGACAGTTTGCGCACACCCAATAGGCTTTGACTGAAGATCACGACCAGCGGATAGGCGGCAATCGTCAGCAGGGCTTGAATCAGCGTGAGGCCCAAGGGTGCCTGCGCCACGGCCAGAATAGCAAGAATGGCCCGGTTGAGCACCACGATACCTGCGATCACAAAGGCGACGGCGAGCCATTCCGCGGCAAAGGCGGTTTCCCGGTGCGGCGGGATTCGCGACTTCAGGAATTCGCAGCCCAGTACCACCAGCAGCGCAAAAAGGCCGGGCGGGCGCTGGAACATCATGTCGGCGACCAGCATGGTTGCCCCCAGCAGCAGAACAGGCACGAAATCCGGCCGCCGCAGTGACCAGGCCATGGCAAGCGCCAGCAGCAGGTCTGGCGGTGCCCAACGGCGCGGCAGCGTGTCCAGCGGCAGCAGGTGAATGAAGATCAGCACCAGTGCCAGAGCCGGAAAGGCCATCCGCATCATCCAGATCCGCGCGGGCGAGGTGCTAGCCATTGCTCTCCCCTTCGGACGCGGACAGAGCCTCGGGCGCCAGGTTTTGCGGCCGCGGGAGAGGCACAGTGGCATCCGGCGCCGGGACAACCAGTCCACCGGGCTCCTTGATCACCTCAGAGCCCTGATGGCGCAGCACCCGCAGGAATTCCAGCCGTTCGTAGTCGGCAGACAGGCGCACCCGCTTACGGCCGGTGCGGTCCTCGGTCACCTGACCGATCAGCAGCCCGGGCGGAAAGACGGAGCCATCGCCAGAGGTGATGACCCGGTCGCCGGGGCGGATCAGATCGGGGTTTTCAAGGAAATCCAGCACTGGCGCAGCGCTATTGTCACCGGTCACCAGAACGGTCTGCCCCGAAGGCTGGATGGTGGCAGGCACCGCGCTGGCGGCATCAGTCAGCAGAATGACCCGCGCGGTATCCTGTCCGGTGCCGGAAATACGTCCCACCAGACCGATCCCGTCCATGGCGGCCCAGCCATCCTGTATCCCGTCCCGGGCGCCGATGTTGAGGATCACAGACTGGCGAAAGGGCGATCCGCTGTCGGCCATCACCACACCGGTGATATAGGTCAGCTTGGGATCGAGCCGCACGTTGTTGAGATCCAGCAGGCGGGCGTTTTCCTGTTCCAGCTGCAGCGCAGCTTCTTTCCAGGCGCGCATTTGGCGCAGCTCGGAACGTAGCTCTTGGTTCTGTTCGGAAAGGCGCTGATAGCTTTGGAAGTCCCGGAACAGGTTGACCGTCGCGGTGACCGGCACCATGGCCCAGTCCATATTCGGCACAACGGTGTCCACCAGCTGCGCGCGGAAGCGTTCGACCCTTGGGCTATCGATCCGCCAGACCAGAAAAATGGCTGCAAGGCACAGGCACACCAGCCCGATCAGCAAACGGCGCAGCGGGGCGGAATAATCTTCGCGCTGTGACCGGTCTTTGGCCAAGGGACTCCTTTCGGGTGTGGATCACCCCGGCATGCGCGGGGCAGGGCGCCTCAGCTGTCGTAGTCGATGGCGTGGCGCAGCTGTTTTTCGAATTCCAGTGCCTTGCCGGTGCCAAGGGCCACGCAGTTCAGGCTTTCGTCGGCGATGGAAACCGCAAGGCCGGTCTGCTCACGCAAGGCAAGATCCAGATCGCCCAGCAGCGCGCCGCCGCCGGTCAGCATGACGCCACGGTCGACGATATCGGCGGCCAGATCCGGCGGGGTGGTTTCCAGCGCGGTCATCACGGAATCGCAGATCTGCTGCACCGGTTCGGCCAGCGCCTCGGCGACCTGCGCCTGGCTGATCTCGATTTCCTTGGGCACGCCGTTCAACAGGTCACGGCCGCGGATCTGCATCGACTGGCCTCGGCCATCGTCGGGCATGCGGGCGGTGCCGATGGAGGTCTTGATACGCTCGGCGGTGGCTTCACCGATCAAAAGGTTCTGCTGGCGGCGCAGGTAGGAGATGATTGCCTCGTCCATGCGGTCGCCGCCGACGCGGACCGAGCGTGCGTATACGATATCGCCAAGGGACAGAACCGCCACCTCGGTTGTACCGCCGCCGATGTCCACGACCATGTTGCCGGTGGGGTCGGTGATCGGCATGCCCGCGCCGATGGCGGCGGCGATGGGCTCTGCGATCAGGCCTGCGCGGCGGGCGCCTGCGGAGAGCACCGACTGACGGATCGCGCGTTTTTCAACCGGGGTCGCGCCATGGGGTACGCAGACGATGATCTTGGGCTTGGAGAAGGTCGAGCGTTTGTGCACCTTGCGGATGAAATGCTTGATCATTTCCTCGGCGGTGTCGAAGTCCGCAATCACGCCTTCGCGCATCGGGCGGATCGCCTCGATCGAGCCGGGGGTACGGCCCAGCATCAGCTTGGCGTCCTCTCCCACGGCCAGTACCTTTTTGACGCCGTCCTTGACGTGATAGGCAACAACCGACGGCTCGGACAGGATCACGCCGCGGCCTTTGACATAGACCAGAGTGTTCGCAGTGCCGAGATCGATGGCCATGTCCGAAGTGAACAGACCGCCTAGATTTCCAAAGAGCGCCATAAATGAGGGATCCTGTAAGTTCTGCCGTTCGTGCCCGCGACTCTGCTGCCAACGCGCATTGTAGATCTTATAAGCAGCGCAGCGCTGCCGCGAAAGGGCCGATTACCTCCAACTAGCGCCTTTCCGCCTGTGAAACATGGGGGTTGGCCACGCCTTGGGCATGTTGAACACTGTGGTTCGGGTGGTTCTTGGACGATGCCGGGCAGGGCGTTTTGCGGCGCAGCATCGGCGAAAGGATCTTTCTATGGCGCGCCAACCGGGGTAGGGGCTGTGTCATGCTGTCCTATCAACATATCTACCACGCCGGAAATCTGGCGGATGTTCAGAAACACGCGCTTCTGGCCTGGATGCTGGCCTATCTGACCCGCAAGGACAAACCGCTCAGCTATATCGAAACCCATGCCGGGCGGGGCGTCTATGAGTTGCAGGCCCCCGAGGCGCTGAAGACGGGGGAGGCGGCCGCGGGGATTTCCCGGGTGCTGGAAAATCACGGACTGGGGGAGGATCATCCGCTGAGCCGCGCGATTGAAGCCTGCCGCGAGCGGTTTGGCGCGACCAGCTATCCCGGATCGCCGCTGGTGGCGGCGGCCCTGCTGCGCGAGATAGACAGCCTGCATTTTGCCGAATTGCACCCGCAGGAATACGCTGCCCTGCGGCAGGCGCTGAGGCCCTGGCATGCCAAGGTGCATCAGCAGGATGGGTTCGAGCTGGCCCTGTCGCTGGCACCGCCAAGGCCGCGCCGAGGGCTCATGCTGATCGATCCGTCGTATGAGGTGAAATCCGATTACGCACGTATCCCCGGCATCATCGGCAAGCTGCACCGGAAATGGAACGTCGGCGTCATCGCGCTGTGGTATCCGATCCTGACAGATGGGGCGCATCAAAAGATGCTGAGCGCGCTGGAGACGCAGGCGCTGCCGGGCGCCCTGCGCCACGAGGTGCGCTTTCCGCCGGTGCGCGCCGGGCACCGGATGGTTGGATCAGGTATGTTCGTAGTGAATGCGCCCTTTGGCGCCGAAGAGGAAGCCGCGCGTATTTCGGCCCTGTTCGAGAGGCTCAATCAGGGCTGAGACGAAGACCTGTAGGGGAGGGGGGATCTCCCGCCCCCTTGGCCGCCCATCAGAGATGGGCGACAAGGCGTTGGGCCTAGCGCCGCGCCTGTGGCACGGCGCCGAATCTTTCAGACGCTCAGGTCGCGTCCTTGTAGGAGATTTCGCGGGTATCGGCGCCTTCGCCGACCTTGCCGCGGCGCACGATCAGCCGGTTCAGCGCGTTGATATAGGCCTTGGCCGAGGCAACCACAGTATCTGTGTTGGCCGACTGGCCGGTGGCGATATTGCCGTCTTCCTCCAGCCGGACGGAAACCGTTGCCTGTGCATCGGTGCCTTCGGTCACGGCGTGAACCTGATAAAGCTGCAGATGCGCCGAGTTCGGATAAAGCTCGCGCACCGCTTTGAAGGCGGCATCCACCGGGCCATCGCCCTGTGCAGTAGCGCTCAGATCCTTGCCGTCGATCTCCATTTCCAGCGTCGCTTCGGCTGGGCCGCCGGTGCCGCAGATCACTTTCATCGACACCAGTTGCAGATGATCGTTCTCGGCATCCTCGCCAGAACGCATGAGCGCGATGATGTCGTCGTCAAAGACTTCCTTCTTGCGGTCGGCCAGCTCCTTGAAGCGGACAAAGATATCCTTGAGCTGGTTGTCGCCGACCTCATAGCCGAGGTTATTCAGCTTGTCGCGCAGCGCAGCGCGGCCCGAGTGCTTACCAAGCGGCAGCGAGGTTCCTGAAAGACCTACGTCCTCGGGCCGCATGATCTCGAAGGTTTCTTTGTTCTTCAGCATCCCGTCCTGGTGGATGCCGCTTTCGTGGGCAAAGGCGTTCTTGCCGACAATGGCCTTGTTGAACTGCACCGGGAAGCCAGAGACGGTGGAGACCCGGCGGGAGATATGCATGATCTTGGTGGTGTCGATCTGCGTGTGCCAAGGCATGATGTCATTGCGCACCTTCAACGCCATCACCACCTCTTCGAGCGCGGTGTTGCCGGCTCGCTCGCCCAGACCGTTGATGGTGCATTCGATCTGACGCGCGCCGCCCTCGACGGCGGCCAGAGCGTTGGCCGTGGCAAGTCCCAGGTCGTTGTGGCAGTGGGTGGCAAAGATCACCTCGTCCGCGCCCGGTACGGTTTCGATCAGGCGGCGGATCAGATCAGCCGATTCCAGCGGCGCGGTATAGCCGACGGTGTCGGGGATGTTGATGGTGGTGGCGCCGGCCTTGATGGCGATCTCGATCACCCGGCAGAGATAATCCCATTCGGTGCGTGTCGCATCCATGGGTGACCATTGCACGTCATCGACGAGATTGCGCGCATGAGCCACCGTGTCGTGAATCCGCTCGGCCATCTCATCCATGGTGA
The DNA here is from genome assembly GCF_039839315.1 of Phaeobacter sp. CAU 1743. NCBI lineage: Bacteria > Pseudomonadati > Pseudomonadota > Alphaproteobacteria > Rhodobacterales > Roseobacteraceae > Phaeobacter > Phaeobacter sp. CAU 1743. The sequence goes on from NZ_JBDOQR010000004.1 coordinate 97,015, forward strand.
GATTCGGAATGGCGCGGTGCAGGGGCGATGTCCCGATAAAGGTATGAATGCGGGGTTTCGCAGCCTTGCGCACGGCCTCGGCGCAGCGGTCAATATCCTTGAAATTGGCGCGCGCCAGACCGCAGATCACCGCGTTCTTGGAGCGTTCGGCGATCTCGCTCACCGCTTTGAAATCGCCTTCGGAGGCGATGGGGAAACCGGCCTCGATGATGTCGACGCCCATCTCGTCCAGAAGGCCCGCGATTTCCAGCTTTTCATCGTGGGTCATGGTGGCACCGGGGCTCTGCTCGCCGTCGCGCAAAGTGGTGTCGAAGATCAATACGCGATCTTTTTCAAGTGCAGTCGTCATGTCGGTAGCTTTCTTAAAACTCTGTCCTGGATCCATTCTCGTGGCGCGCAAGCCTCCTCCTCTGAGCGGGCGCGCCGAATGGCACGCTCAGAGGCGGGTTAGGATCAGTAGGTCGCGCAGAGCCGCACCGCAAATGGCGGTGGCCGGGCCGAAGATATGTGCGCGAGCTGTCATGGGGCAAACTTATACAGAGCGCGCGGCGAATGGAAAGGGTGAAAATAGCTCAGTCATATTGACCCTTTAGCGCGTGAATTCGCAGTCCCGGCGAGTGGGGTATGGTGCTGCGAAATTGATCTGCCGAAAGATCCGCCTAACTGAGCCGAAAGATCAAAGAGGCAAGCAGAGATGGCGCGACTAATTCTTGTTCTGGGGGATCAACTGAGCCTGTCGCTTTCGGCGCTGGAGGATGCGGACAAAGAGCGTGACACCATCGTCATGGCCGAGGTCGCCGAGGAAGGCACCTACGTGCGTCACCACCCCAAGAAGATCGCGCTGATTCTCGCGGCGATGCGGAAGTTTGCGGAGCAGTTGCGAGCAGAGGGCTGGACGGTTGCCTATACCCGGCTAGAGGACGCGGAAAATACCGGCTCCATCGCGGAGGAAATCCTGCGCCGGGCCGCGCAGACTGGCGCAGATGAGGTGATCGCCACAACGCCGGGGGAATGGCGGCTGATCCGGCATCTGCAGTCTCTGCCTTTGAAGGTCAGCCTCAGGCCGGATACGCGGTTCATTGCCACGCGGGCTGATTTCAACGACTGGGCCGAGGGGCGCAAGCAACTGCGCATGGAGTATTTCTATCGCAAGATGCGGCGCAAGACCGGATTGCTGATGGAGGGTGACAACCCCGCCGGGGGCAAATGGAACTACGATCAGGAGAACCGCAAGGCACCGCTCAAGGACATCAGGGCCCCGGGGCCTATGCAGTTCACCCCGGATGACGAGACAGAGGAGGTTCTGGATCTTGTCGAGCGGCACTTTGGGGACCACTTCGGTGATCTGCGCCCCTTCCATTTTGCGATCACCCGCGCCGATGCGCTCAAGGCGATGGCGCATTTCATCCGGCATGGCCTGTCGCTGTTCGGGGACTATCAGGATGCGATGATGACAGGGCAGAAATGGCTCTACCATTCGGTTCTGTCACCCTATCTGAATATCGGTCTGTTGCACCCGATGGAGGTGTGTGAGGCTGCGGAACAGGCGTGGAAGGCGGGCGATGTGCCGCTCAACGCTGCCGAAGGATTCATTCGGCAGATCCTTGGCTGGCGCGAATTCGTGCGTGGGATCTATTTCCTCGAAGGGGAGGACTATCCGCAGCGCAACGCGCTGGGCCATGATCGCGCGCTGCCGCCGCTTTACTGGGGGGCAGAGACGGAGATGCACTGCCTGTCACAGGCGGTGACGCAGACCCGGGCAGAGGCCTATGCCCATCATATTCAGCGGTTGATGGTGACGGGCAATTTCGCGCTTCTGGCCGGGGTGGATCCGCAGGAGGTGCACGAATGGTATCTGGCGGTTTATGCCGATGCTTTTGAATGGGTCGAGGCGCCCAATACCGTCGGGATGAGCCAGTTTGCCGACGGCGGTATCGTGGGTTCCAAACCCTATGTCTCCAGCGGCGCCTATATCAACCGCATGTCGGATTACTGCAAATCCTGCGCCTATTCGGTCAGCCGCAAGGTGGGGGAGGGCGCCTGTCCGTTCAATCTGCTCTACTGGCATTTCCTCAACCGCCACCGACAGCGGTTTTCGGCAAATCCGCGCATGGGCAACATGTACCGCAGCTGGGACTGGATGGATGCGGGCAAACGCGCGCAGATTCTGGAAGAGGCTGACGCCTTTCTGGCCCGGCTTGAGGCGGGCGATACGGTCTGACCCGAAGGACAGACCGCCGCTGAATCAGTTGTCGGTGCTGGCGGCGTTGTCGTCCGCAGCGGCATCCGTTTCAGTAGTTTCGGTCACCAAGGCGCCATTCTGCCAGTCGCCGTCGGTTTCCTGACCGGTGGCATAGCGCATCTTGCCGGGGCCCTGCCGCTTGCCGTTGACGAAGCTGCCTTCGTAGACATCGCCATTGGCATAGGTGGCAACACCTTCGCCGGTGATCTTGCCTTCCTGCCAGTCGCCTTCGTAGACAAAGCCGCCGGGCATCTCGATCCGGCCCTTGCCGTGGCGCTGGCTGTTGGCAAACTGGCCGGTGTAGACCGATCCGTCCGCATAGGTGACCTTGGCCTGACCGTGACGCTGCCCGTCCTGCCATTCACCTTCATAGCGGTATCCGCTGGCATAGGTCATCACGCCCTGACCGTGGTTGCGGGCGTTCTTGAAACCGCCGGTGTAGGTCACGCCGTTGGGATAGGTGGCGGTGCCGGTGCCTTCGATGACACCGGCGATCCAGTCGCCTTCATAGGTCGAGCCATCGGGATAGGTGATCTTACCTGTGCCATCAGCCAGATCATCTCGGAATTCCCCCACGTAGACCGAGCCGTCAGGATAGGTCACCTTGCCCGTGCCCTCGATCTGGCCCGCCAGCCATTCGCCCTCGTAAACATAGCCATCGGTCTTGGTGAAGGTGCCGGTGCCGTGGCGCAGGTCATCCTGAAATTCGCCGACATAGACGTCACCATTGGCATGGGTCTGTTTGCCAATACCCTGCCTGCGGCCGTTTTCCAGCGGACCTTCGTAGACGTCGCCGTTGGGCTGGGTCAGCTTGCCGGTACCGTGCATCTGGTTGCTGGCCCATTCGCCTTCGTAGATCAGCCCGTCGGGCATGGTCAGCGTGCCGGTGCCATGCAGCAGACCATCGGCGATTCCACCTTCGTAGGTTGCGCCATCGGGGTAGACGATCTTGCCTTCGCCTTCCTTGCGGCCCTCGACCCAGTCGCCAGCGTATTCATAACCGCCGGGGTTGCGCATGACGCCTTTGCCGTGGTGCTGGCCGTTGACAAAGCTGCCTTCGTACCGCGCTCCATTGGCGTAGACAGCGATGCCCTGACCACTGATCAGACCATCGGTCCATTCGCCTTCATAGGTGCCGCCATCGGCAAAGGTGATCTTGCCGAGCCCCTCGGGTTTGCCCTTGGCGAACTCGCCTTCGTAGACGGCGCCATTTGGATAGCGCGCCACGCCCTGACCGCGGATTTCGCCATCGACCCAGTTGCCGGAATACTCATAACCATTGGGAAGCCGGTAGGTGCCGGTGCCATGCTGCAGGCCGCCGCGAAAGGTGCCTTCGTATTCGCCGCCGATTTCATCCTGCGTGGTGAGGACCTGACCGTCCTGCGCCTGCAGGGGAGAGGCCAGCGCCATAGCTGCTGAAATCACGAATACGGAGCCGAAACGGGTCATGAAACTTCTGCCTGCCCTTTAGTTCTGCGCCGGACCAATGGGCCGGGCGCGGTGCCAGTCTGCGGATGGAACACCGCCTGATGTTGCATCTCAGCTGCGAAACTATGCGACAGGGCGGCCTGTCGCAATGTCTTTTGCGGCCTGCACTCTTTCCCTTGGCCGGGGATCTGGTAAACGGCTGAGAAGAAGTTTTGCGAAGGGCACGACCACCATGGCAGACCGTTTCCGTATCTCTCTGGCGCAGCTGAACCCGACGGTCGGCGATATTGCGGGCAATGCGGCCAAGGCCCACGCGGTCTGGGAGGAAGGTCGCAAGGCCGGTGCGCAGCTTGTGGCGCTGCCCGAAATGTTCCTGACCGGCTATAACACCCAGGATCTGGTGATGAAGCCGGTGTTCCACCGCGCCGCCATGGCGGCTGCCGAACAGCTTGCGCAGGATTGTGCCGACGGGCCCGCGCTGGCCATCGGCGCGCCCTGGGCCGAGGGTGGCAAGCTCTATAATGCCTATCTGATCCTCAAGGACGGGCGGATCGCATCGCGCATCCTGAAACACCACCTGCCCAATGAAACCGTCTTTGACGAGGTTCGCGTCTTTGATGCCGGGCCGCTGGGTGGGCCTTATGCGATTGGCGATACCCGCATCGGCAGCCCGATCTGCGAGGATGGCTGGCACGAAGACGTGGCCGAGACGCTTGCAGAGACCGGCGCCGAGTTCCTGCTGATCCCGAACGGTTCGCCCTATTTCCGCGGCAAGATGGAGGTGCGCTATAACATGATGGTGGCGCGCTGCATCGAAACCCATCTGCCGGTCATCTACCTCAATATGGTTGGCGGGCAGGACGATCAGATCTTTGACGGTGGCAGTTTCGTGCTGAACCCTGGCGGGGCGCTGGCGCTGCAGATGCCGCTTTATGACGAGGCGGTGACCCAGCTGGATCTTGAACGCACCGACGAAGGCTGGCGCGCGGTCGAGGGCGAGAAGGCGCATTTCCCCGATGAATGGGAGCAGGACTACCGCGCCATGGTCGAATCCCTGCGCGATTACATGGCCAAGACCGGGTTCAAAAAGGCGCTTCTGGGTCTGTCCGGTGGGGTGGATTCGGCCATTGTTGCCGCCATTGCCGTCGATGCCATCGGGGCTGAAAATGTGCGCTGCGTGATGCTGCCCTCGGAATATACCAGCGCGGAATCCCTGGAAGATGCCGAAGCCGTCGCCAAGGCGCTGGGCGTGCATTACGACTATGTGCCGATCAGCGAAGGGCGGGCAGCCATCACCAACACGCTGGCGCCGCTGTTCGAAGGGCGCGATGCCGACATCACCGAGGAGAACATCCAGTCCCGCCTACGCGGTCTTCTGCTGATGGCCATGTCGAACAAGTTTGGTGAGATGTTGCTGACCACCGGCAACAAGTCCGAGGTCGCGGTGGGGTATGCGACGATCTATGGCGACATGAACGGCGGCTACAATCCGATCAAGGATCTCTACAAAACCCGCGTCTTTGAAACCTGCCGCTGGCGCAACGCCAATCACCGGCCCTGGATGATGGGCCCGGCGGGCGAGGTGATCCGCCCCAATGTCATCGACAAGCCCCCCAGCGCCGAACTGCGCGAGGATCAGAAAGACAGCGACAGCCTGCCCGATTATCCCGAGCTGGATGCGCTGCTCACGATCCTGGTGGACGAGGAAGGTTCGCTTGCCGATTGCGTCGCTGCCGGGTTTGACCGCGATGTGGCGAAACGGGTGGAACACCTGATTTATATCAGTGAATACAAGCGCTTCCAGTCTGCGCCAGGCACCCGTCTGACGCCGCGGGCCTTCTGGCTGGACCGGCGTTACCCGATTGCAAACCGCTGGCGCGATCCGGGCTGAACCGGCGTATTTGCCAGCAAGAGTGCGCGTCCGGGGGCAGGAAAACCATACCCCCGCGTGCCTGGGCTGACGCGAAAAAGCCACAGCTTGCACGGGGTGGATGAAAGAGCGCTCTTGCCCCATGGACCAGGGGCGCGGGGCACGGCATAGACCTCTTATGCCTGGACCTAAGCTGCCACATTTCCAAGCTGATCTTGCCCTGCCCAAACGTGTCGATGCAGTTGTCATCGGCGGGGGAATCATCGGCTCTACGACCGCTCTCGAATTGGCCGAGCGGGGATATTCCGTTCTTCTTTGTGAAAAGGGCCAGATTGGCGCCGAGCAAAGCTCGCGCAACTGGGGCTGGGTGCGCATCTCGCAGCGCGATCCACGCGAATTGCCCCTGATGGCCAAGGCGATGGAGATCTGGCCCGGGCTGGAGGCTCACACCGGACATCCCACCGGCTATACCCGATCCGGTATTCTGTTCACCGCCGAACGGGCGCGGGCCGAGGCTGAACTGGCGGCCTGGGCAGAGCATCTGACCCCCTATGACATTCCGGCACAGATGGTGCGTGGAGAGCAACTGGCGGAGCTGATGCCGGGACACCAAACCGGCACCATCGCGGCGCTGCATACGCCCGAAGACGGCCGGGCCGAGCCGCAACTGGCCACCCATGCTATTGCCAGCGCCGCGCGGGCAGCCGGGGCCAAGGTGATGACCGAATGCGCTGTGCGCAGCGTCGAAACCGAGGCTGGACGTGTCAGCGGCGTGATGACCGAACGCGGCCGTGTCGGCTGTTCGGCCGTGGTGGTTGCGGGCGGCGCCTGGTCGCGGCTGTTCCTTGGCAATGCGGGCGTGGCGCTGCCGCAGCTCAAAGTTCTGAATTCGGTGCTTAGAACCTCGGCGGTGCAGGGCGGTCCCGAGGCCGCTATGTGGGCCGCTGGATTTGCCATGCGCAAGCGCGCCGACGGTGGCTATTCTATCGCGGATGGCACCGAGAATGTTGTCGATATCGTGCCGGACAGCCTGCGGCTGGCGCTGAAGTTTTTCCCGGCCTTCTTGGAGGAGTGGCGATCCCTTCGGTTCCGCCTGTCCGACCGTTGGCGGATCGAGGCGGGGCAGGACCGGCGCTGGGCACCGGATCAGCGCACGCCGTTCGAAACCTGCCGGGTGCTGGATCCTGCGCCCTCGCAGAAGGCGATCCGCAACAGCTGGGCCGCGGCGCAAAAGGCCTTTCCTATCCTGCAGTCTGCTGATGTGGTGCAAAGCTGGGGCGGCATGATTGACGTGACCCCGGATGCCATTCCGGTAATTTCGCAGGTGGACGATCTGCCGGGGCTGTTCGTCTCGACCGGTTATTCCGGCCATGGGTTTGGCATTGGCCCTGCTGCTGGACGGCTGACCGCAGATCTGGTGACCGGTGATGCGCCCATCGTGGACCCGCGCGCCTTTGCGCTGAGCCGGTTCACGAAAAAGGCGCGGACAGCCGTGCCCGCGCCCGAGGTTATTGGCACCGCCCGCTAGGGCGCGCGGCGCATGCCTCAGCCCATCATCTGATAGCTGACCGGCACAAAACGGAATCCCTCGCCACGGGTTTCGACAAAACCCGCTGCCGGGAAGGGCATGTGATAGCCGATCATTGGCGTGCGCGTGGCGGACAGCATATCCAGAATACGGCGGCGCGATGCCGTGGCAGCAGCCTTGTCCATGTCAAAGCGGACCTCCCATTCCGGGTGGGCGAAGGACCAGACATAGTGGTTGGCCAGATCCGCTGTCAGCAGCAGCTGCTGATCGCCGCTGTCCAGCATATAGGTCATGTGACCGGGGGTATGGCCAAAGGCGGCCATCGCCGTGATACCAGAGGCTACTTCGCCGCCGTCCTCGACAAAGGTCATCTTTTCGGCCATCGGGGTCACCTTTTTGGAAACCAGATCGGCAACGCGGTTTTCCGCATCCATCTTGGCCCAGAAATCATACTCGGTGCGCCCCGTCACATAGCGCGCATTGGCAAAGGTCGCGGCGCCGCTGGTGGTCATGCCGCCGATGTGGTCGGGGTGCATATGGGTGATGACGACCACATCGATCTGATCCGGGGTGACGCCTGCCTCTGCCAGGGCTTTCTGGATGCCGCCCTGACCAAGCCCGGTGTCGAAGAGGATCTTCTCTTTGCCGGTATCGACAAGCGTGGGCGTGAAGAAGAACTGCGCCATTTCGGCGGGGATAAAGTTCTGGGCCGAGACTTCGGCGAATTCCTCGTCCGTTGCACCGCCGCCGAAAATTGCCTTGGCGCCGTCGCGGGGCAGGCTGCCGTCCAGCAGGGTCGTCACGGTGAAAGCACCGAGCTTGAAACTGCGAGCGTGGGTGGCCGGTGCCATGGCCGCGTGGCCCTCTGCCAAGGCGGGCGTGACGGTCGCGGCCAGGGGAAGGGCGGTTGCGCCGGTCAGCACGCTGCGGCGGGACATCTTTACGGTCATATTCTGGTCTCCTCTGTGTTGGTTGGCACTTGTTATGCGGTCTTTGGGATCGAGATAGGGCTTTTTGGCGGGGGACAAGGTACGCGCAGCGCGAGGTCACGGGATCGTGTCGCTTTACGAGGGGGCAGCGGGTAAATCTCCTCTGGGCCCCAGCAAAGACACCAAACCGAAAGGAGAGGGCGCTATGGGTGCCAAAACTGGACAAAACCCGTTCCATGTGAGATGGGGCACAGCAACAGGAGACCATTCATGACCACCACCCGTTTTGCTCCGTCGCCCACCGGCTATATCCATGTGGGCAACCTGCGCACCGCGCTGATGAATTACCTGATCGCCCGCAAGGCTGGCGGCACGTTCATCCTGCGCATCGACGACACCGACCCCGAGCGGTCGAAGGAAGAATATGTCGATGCGATCAAGCAGGATCTGGAGTGGCTGGGTCTTGGCTGGGACCGGATCGAACGCCAGTCCGAACGGCTGGACCGCTATCACGCGGCCGCGGACAAGCTGCGCGAGATGGGTCGGTTCTACGAGGCCTTCGAGACGCCGACCGAACTGGATCTGAAGCGCAAGAAGCAGCTGAACATGGGCAAGCCGCCGGTCTATGACCGCGCTGCGCTGGATCTGTCCGAGGATGAAAAAGCCGCCCTGCGCGCCGAGCGCGGCGATGGTGTGTGGCGGTTCAAGCTGGACCACCAGCGCATCGAATGGAACGATGGTATCCTTGGCGATATTTCAATCGACGCGGCCTCGGTTTCGGATCCGGTTTTGATCCGTGGTGACGGGCAGTTCCTGTATACGCTGGCCTCGGTTGTGGATGACACGGAATTCGGCGTCACCCACGTGGTGCGCGGATCGGATCACGTGACCAATACCGCGACCCAGATCCAGATCATCGAGGCACTGGGTGGCAAGGTCCCGGAATTTGCCCATCACTCGCTGCTGACCGGCCCGCAGGGTGAGGCGCTGTCCAAACGTCTTGGCACGCTGGCGCTGCGCGATCTGCGCGAACAGGGCGTGCAGCCGATGGCGCTGCTGAGCCTGATGGCGCGGCTTGGCTCCTCTGACCCGGTGGAGCTGCGCAGTGAGATGGCCGAGCTGATCGACGGCTTCGATATCAACCGCTTTGGCGCCGCGCCGACGAAATTCGACGTTGAAGATCTGTTCCCGCTCACCGGTCGCTATCTGCAGAGCCTGCCGCTGGAAGCCGTCCAGGAACAGGTCGAGGCACTGGGTGTTCCGGCGGAAAAACAGGCCGCCTTCTGGGACATGGCCAAGGAAAACATCACCACGCTGAAAGACCTTGAAGGCTGGTGGACGCTGTGCCGTGACGGGGCCGATCCGCTGATCGCCGATGAAGACAAGGAGTTCATTGCCGAGGCGATGGCGCTGCTGCCTGATGGCCCGTATGACGCGACCACTTGGGGCAGCTGGACCGCTGCGGTGAAAGAGGCGACCGGCCGCAAGGGCAAATCCCTGTTCATGCCGCTGCGCCACGCCGTAACCGGTATGCAGCGCGGCCCCGACATGAGCGCCCTTCTGGCGCTGATGGAGAAGGTCCGCGCCAAGGGCTGAGAGGCCGGGGTGCGACCTGCGCCTGATTGACCAGATAAAAAAGACGGTCCGGTTTCCGGGCCGTCTTTTTCTTTGAAGGCCAGTCGTTCCAGCAGATCTAGGGCGCTACTTTCAGCTCTTTGCCCATGTCGGTAGCGGAATTCGCCAGCTGCTTGTTCGGATGCGAGGAGAGGGCCGTCAGCGCCTGATGCATCCACTTCATCACGAAAGGGTCCTCTTTGCCGCAATGGGCAATCGGGGCAAAGCTGCTGTCCAGCAACAGCTTGGGCGACACCGGCACCATGCTGACATGTTCAAACATGCAGTCCGCCTCGGTCGGATCTCCGGGCACGGTTTCCCACAGCAGGCGTTCCAGTCGCCCCATCACCTCGACCGCGGTGCCAGGGTCGTTGACCCCGGGCGACAGGGCCTTTTGTGCCGTCTCAGCCAGCAATGTCAGGCCGAAAACCGGATCCTGATCGAAACTGCGCACATCGCCGATTTCAATGGCCTTTGCGGCTTCCTTGCAGAGGTTTTCATCGCCGCTTTCTGCCCAGGCGACAGGGCGGCCGCGCAGGACAAAATCGCCCGGGGCGCGGTGCATGGTGATATGCGCGCCTGCCTCGGCGGCGATCTCGTTCAGGCGGGCCATATCGGCAAAACGCACGAAACCACTGCGCCGGGCCGGAATGGGCAGGGCGTCCTCCGGCTGTTCATCGCTGTCAGCGGGTTTGCCCCCCAGGCAAGGGCGTTTTGCCAGCTGTTTCAGGCTGGTACGGCTACGGGTTTCGATGAGACGCAGGGTGTGGTCCATGCTGCCAAGCCCTGAAAGGTGGTCGATCCACCGCAGGATGGCGATGACGATCAGTGCCACGACGAAGATGGTCATGGCAAAGACGACAATGGCGGATTCAGGTGCATAGACCTTGGCCCGGAACAGGATGATCGCGCACAGCGAATAGACAAACCCGCCGACAAAGGTCGCCAGCACGCTTTGCGTGACGGTGTCTTCCAGCAGCAGCCGGTAGACGCGTGGCGTCGACATCGAAGAGGCGGTCCGGTAGGCGCTGACCATGACGTTGAGCGAGAATGTCGTCACCGCCAGCATGCCGGAGGCGAGAATGGTCAGGATGGGCAGGACGGCATCGCGGCTGAAACGGTTGCTCAGATCCTCTGGCAGCATCGGGGTCAGAAACGGCGCCAGCGCCAGTGCCAGAACGGAGCAGAGCGAAATCAGAACCACCCTCAGCCACAGCTGGCGGGTCAGCCGCTGGAAATAGAGCAGCGTTTTCGAGATCATGACGCCGGGCGCAGTTTGCGGGCACCGGTCGTTGCGATCAGATCGTCAAACAGGCTGCGCTCCTGCACGGTGGTGGGCTGGTGGCGGGGGTAACGCGGCGCGTCGCGGTCATCCAGAATGGGTGCGTCCCAGCCATCCGTGGTCGCGACAAAGTCGGTCACACCTTCGCGGCCAAAGACCTGCAAATACCCCTGCAGCACCACGTCCAGATAGCTCAGCAGGATCGGATGGCGGTTCGATCCCGGTGCCTGACGCTCTGCCGGAACCGCATAGACCGAAATCTCGGGCGCCCCGGGCAAGTCGTGACCGACCGCTTGCGAGGCGAGCACCCGGTCATAGGCGTATTCCCGTTCATCCAGCGCTGCCCAATCCGCACCGGGAACGGCGGCGATCAGTCCCTCGATGGTATCGCCCGGCGCCGGTTTGGCGGTCAGAAAGGCCACGTCGCGCAGATCGGTATGTGCCCAGGTGCGGCGCCAGCCACTCAGCCGGGCAGGGCGCGGATCGCTGTAATCGTGGGTCGCCGTGTTCACGAGGCTGCCATATCCGAAGAAATACGGAGCGGTCTGGGTCATCTCGGGTCCTCCTTGCCATTTGATCTATGTCAAATCGGGCGCTGAAAAAATATATACTGTAATCTGCATGTTTTGAGGGGTGCAAGACGATGCGAATTACAAAGAGGACGAATATTGCCGTCCGATTGCTGATGTACTGTGCGGCCAATGCCGACCGGTTGGTGACCAAATCAGAGATCGCAGAATCCTGCAATATATCAGAAAATCATTTGGCGCAGGTGATCAATCAGCTGAGCCAGCTTGGTTATCTGCACACCCAGCGGGGCCGCAACGGCGGTATGAGCCTGGGGCGGACCGCCACGGAGATCCGGATCGGAGATGTGTTTCGCCATATCGAGGGCGATCTGCCGATGGTGGAGTGTTTTGCTGACGCCGATAACACCTGCCCCTTGGTCGATGCCTGTCGGCTGCGGCTGGCCCTTTCGGATGCGGCGCAGGCTTTTTACGAATCCCTCGACAACGTCTCATTGGATTCTCTGATCTGCGACAATCCGGATCTGATGCGCTTGCTGCAACCAGCTACCTGCACCCGGTGATCGCAGTTGCCGCCCCGTTGTCGGGGCAGCTGATCAATCGCGGGCGCGCAGAATGCGGGCCGGACGGGCTGCCAGCGGACGCAAGGCGAAGGCAAGACCGGCCAGCAGTGTCGTCAGGATCCCGCCGCCGACCACGGCCAGCGCATTCGGCCAGATGATGCTGTAGCTGGTTTCAAACACATAGGAATTCACTGCCCAGGCTCCGGCGATACCTGCCGCCAGCGCCACCATGCCCGCGCCTGCGCCCAAAATGATGGAGCGCAGGGCAAAGCTTTGCAGGATCTGCGCGCGGGGCGCTCCCAGCGTTTTCAGCAAGGCTGCCTCGTACCGGCGGGCGGGTTCTCCGGCGGCTGCGGTGCCAAGCAGCACCAGGAACCCGGTCAGCAGGGTGGCCGCCGCCCCGTATGAAGTCGCTGCCGCCAGCTGGCGCAGGATGTCGGACACCCGGTCCACGGCGTCGCGCACCCGGATGGCGGTGATATTGGGCATTTCCTGTGCCAGATCCCGCAGGATCTGCGCCTCGGCCTGCTCCTCGGCATAGACGGTGGCGATATAGCTGTGCGGCGCAGCGGCCAGCGCGGATTCGTTCATGGCAATCACGAAACCCATCCCTGCGGTGGAAAAATCGACCGAACGGAAACTGGTGACCGTGGCGGTGATGTCGCGGCCCAGTACATTCACCGTCATGGTGTCGCCGATGGCAATGCCCAGCTCTCCGGCCTCTTCTTCGGCCAGGCTGATCTGTGGCGGGCCGCTGTAGTATTCGCCCCACCATTCCCCCGCAGTGACTTGGGTGTTTTCGGGCTTGGCGCCTGCGTAGGTGAGGCCACGGTCGCCGCGCACCACCCAGTGATCTCCAGCGACTTCGCTGGCGGGCTGACCGTTGATGCCAGTCACGACCCCGCGCAGCATCGGCGCGCTTTCGATACGGCTGACGGCGGGGTCACCTTCGACCCGATCCAGAAAGGCGGGCATCTGATCGCGCTGGATGTCGACGAAGAAATAGGAGGGCGCGACATCTGGCAGGGTGCCGGTGATGGCGCGGCGCATATTGCCGTCGATCTGCCCGATGGCGGCCAGAACCGTCAGGCCAAGACCCAGTGCCAGAACGGCTGGAACCGCGCCATCGCGGGAAGTGCCAATCGCCGCTAGCGCCCATCGCAGGGCCGGGCGTCCACGGGCAATGCGCGCGGCGCGCCGGGCCAGACCGCCAAGGATCAGCGCGGCCACCATCAGAACGGCCAGCGCCCCGCCCAGGCCGCCAGCGGTCCAGAGCGTCAGACGCACTGATCCGCTGAACAGGGCCGCCGCCGCCACCAGCAGAGCCAGTGCCAGAGCGGTTGCCAGCACATAGCGCGGCGCGGGCAGGCTGCTGCCACCGGCAAAGGCATCGCGGAACAGCGCCGCTGCGCGGATCCGCTCAGCCCGGGCCAGCGGCCAGAGCGCAAAGATGAAGGCGGTCAGCAGACCATAGAGGGCCGCCTCGGCCAGCGCGCCGGGGTAGACTGAGAAGATCGCGGGAAATGGCAGCTGCGCGGCGATCAGCGGCCCCACCAGAACCGGTCCAAGCCCGCCGATCGCCATGCCCATGGCAATGCCCAAGAGCGCCAGCACCCCGATTTGCAGGAAATAGGTGAGAAAGATCACCTGCCGCCCGGCGCCAAGGGTGCGCAGGGTGGCAATGGTTTCGGTCTTGCCCGCCAGAAAGGCACGCACGGCGGCCGAAACGCCGACACCGCCCACCGCGAGACCGGAGAGGCCGACCAGAACCAGGAACCCGCCCAGACGCTCCACAAAGGAAGTGATGCCCGGGGCGCCGTTGCGGGCATCGCGCCAGCGCATGCCGGAATTGGCAAACCGCTCCTCGGCGGCAGCTTGCAGCTGTTCAAGGTTTGCGCCGGGGGGCAGATCAAGCCGGTATTTTGAGGAATATAGCGTTCCCGGCTCTAGCAAGCCCGACTGCGCCAGCGCGTCAGTGGCAACAATGGTGCGCGGGCCAAGGGTGAAGCCGGATGCCGCCGCATCCGGCTCGTTTTCGATAATGGCCGCGAGGCGCAGATCCTGGGTACCAAGACGGAAGACATCCCCGGGCGCAAGGCCCAGACGATCCGCCAGAACCCGTTCCATCAGACCGCCGGGCACCCCGTTCGATCCCGCCAGCGCGTCTTCCAGCGGAATGTCGGGCGACAGGCGCAGGGTCCCCGTCAGCGGGTAAAGCCCATCGACCGCCTTCACCTGTGTCAGCGCGCGTTCCTCGCCCACTACTGCCATGGAGCGGAAGTCGGCAATTTCCGAACTGCGCTCGGCGATGGAGGCCATCCAGTCGCGCTCTTCCTCGTTGGCAAAGCGGTAGGTAAAGGACATCTCCGCATCGCCGCCCAGCATGGTGGCACCCTCGCGGGTTAGCCCGGCCTCGATCGAGGCGCGTATCGAACCGATGGCGGCGATCACCCCGACGCCCAGCGCAAGGCAGGCCAGGAAAATGCGAAAGCCCTTCAGCCCGCTGCGCAACTCACGCAGGGCAAAACGCCAGGCGAGGCGAAGATCTGGAAAACTCATTCCGCGGCCTCATGCGCGGCCCGATCATCCAGCAGATGCCCATCGCGCAGCCGCACGACCCGGTCGCAGCGGGCGGCGAGTTCCGGCGCATGGGTGACCATGATCAGCGTGGCGCCGTAACGGTCGCGCAGGCCAAATAGCAGATCCATCACGGCGGCGCCGTTGGCCTCGTCCAGATTGCCGGTGGGTTCATCCGCCAGCAGGATCGCCGGGCGCGGCGCCAGCGCGCGGGCCAGCGCCACCCGCTGTTGTTCACCGCCGGACAGCTGCGCCGGGTAGTGGCCTGAACGGTGGCCAAGACCGACAGCGTCGAGCTCCGCCTGGGCGCGTTCAAAGGCATCCGTAACCCCGGCCAGCTCAAGCGGGGTCGCCACGTTTTCCAGCGCTGTCATCGCTGGGATCAGGTGAAAGTTCTGAAAGACCACCCCCATCTGATCGCGGCGGAAATGGGCTAGCGCGTCTTCGTTCATCGCGGTCAGATCCTGCCCCAGTGCCGTAATGGTACCACCGGTGGCTTGTTCAAGCCCGCCCATCAGCATCAAGAGCGAGGATTTCCCCGATCCCGAGGCGCCGATCATGCCCAGTGTCTCGCCCTTGTGCACATCCAGGGTGATGTCCTGCAAAATACGGACGGGACCGGTATTGCCATTCAGGGTCAAAGACGCATCTTTGAGGTGAAGAACGGGGCGGTTTTGATCTGTCATAAAGGCGGCCTGTTGAATGTGTTCTTTCGGATATGGAGCGATTGTGACAATGCGCAAGGTATGGGTGATAATCGGATTTCTGATCAGTGTCTCTGCGGCCTGGGCCGAACCGGTGCGGATCACGGCGTTTGGCGACAGTCTGGTGCAGGGATATGGCCTGCCACAGGGGGATGGATTCGTGCCCCAGCTGGAACACTGGCTGCAGGAGCACGGCGCCGAGGTCGAGATCACCAACGCGGGCGTCTCGGGGGACACGAGCGCTGGCGGGGCGGCGCGGATCGACTGGACGCTGGCGGATGACCCCGACGCTCTGATCGTCCTTCTGGGCGGCAACGATCTGCTGCGCGGCCTGTCGGCCGAGGAAATGCGCGCCAATTTGAGCAAGATCCTGAGCGCCGCAGAACAGGCCGACACCGAGGTCCTGCTGGTCGGCATGCGGGCGCCCAATAACTATGGACCCGATTATCGAGCCGCGTTCAACGCTGTATACCCGGATCTGGCCAAGGAGTTCGGTGCCCTGCTGCACCCGGATGCCTTCGCCGGGATTTTTGAACGTGTCGGAGGGGATCCGGCCAAGGCGCAAGAATTCATGCAGGACGACGATATCCACCCAAATGCCGAAGGCGTTCGGGAAAATATCGAGGCGCTAGGTCCGGTCGCGCTGCAACTCGTGGCACGGGTTTCGGGCTGAGCCGCCCCTTAACACTGCGGCAAGAACGACCGAGACAGCAGCCCCCAAGCAGGGAGCTGCAGCATCGTAGCGCTGGTCCGGAGGAATTACCCGGAAGTCAGAGCAGTTGCAGATCCACGGCCGACTCGCGGCCATCACGGCCCGGTTGCAGCTCGTAGGATACTTTTTGGTTGTCTGCGAGGCCGGTCAGGCCCGAGCGTTCAACCGCTGAAATGTGAACAAATACGTCTTTGCCGCCCGCATCGGGGGCAATAAATCCATAGCCTTTGGTTGTGTTGAACCATTTGACGGTGCCTGTGGCCATCGTCTGTACTCCTAAAGTCTAGTCTCAGTCTAACCGCCGGTGCGGTCAGGCGGCCGCATCAGCAGATGGTCACGACCGTGCCTGTAAGGCGTACAGTAATGTCATTCGCGTAACGTCGCAGTAACAGCATTGGCCATCCTGCCCCCATCACGCAAGAAAAACGCGCGCCTTATCTTGGTGGGGATTTTTGCTGTGTGGCTAAAATGCGCCTGTTGCGATGCCCGCAGCGCCTAAAGAACGGTCACGACGGTGCCCAGCGGAACCCGTTCATAAAGGTCCACCACATGTTCGTTCAGCATGCGGATGCAACCGTTGGACACCGAATGCCCGATGGTGTCCGGCTGGTTGGTGCCATGGATGCGGAAATAGGTGTCGATGCCGTTCTGAAACAGGTAAAGAGCCCGCGCGCCCAATGGGTTATCGGGGCCGCCCGGCTGAATGTACTTGTTGCCTGCAAACCGGCTGTAGGTGCGCGGGCTGCGCTCGATCATTTCCTGAGTCGGCCGCCAGGTGGGCCATTCCTTCTTGGCCTCGATCACCGCGCTGCCGGTGAATTCCAGGCCCGCCCGGCCAACCCCGACCCCATAACGGATCGCCTTGCGGGGCTCTGTCACGAAATAGAGGTAATAGGACCGGGGCAGGACCAGAATTTGCCCGGGGGCGAATTCTTTCTTGATTCTCACGACCTGAGGAGTCGGATCGAAAGCACCCTCAGCAGCGGCAAAACCAGGAAGGGTCGCGGCGAGGGCGGAACTGGCGAGAAACAGGCGGCGTGAAATCATATCGGCCTCATTTACTATGGAACGTTACAGACCAATATTTTGATCTGGCGCTGAATATGCGTCAATGGGGGCGGGAAGCATGCAGTCAGAGGTGTGATCACAATGACCTGAGGCGGTGATTGACTGTGCATGTGCGCCTCTTGCTGGAGCCGGTTTCATTCCTATATGGAATTTTGAATGTTTCAGCAGAGGCGCAGCGCCCTCTGCGCCAGACCCCTTTTGAGGAGGATCCTGTCATGGGAGCCAAAACCCTGACCTGCCTGTCCTGCGCCCAGCTGAACCGGGTGCCCGAGGAGAAACTGACCGCAGGCGCCAAGTGCGGCACCTGCGGCGCGGCTCTGATCCCGGATGGGCCGCTGGATATCGACCCGGCCATTCTGCAAAAGGCAGCCAAGAATGATGACCTGCCGCTGGTGGTGGATTTCTGGGCGCCCTGGTGCGGCCCCTGCCGGATGATGGCGCCGGAGTTCTCCAAGGCGTCGAAGAAGCTGGCGGGCAAGGCGCGGCTGGTCAAGCTGAACACCCAAGACCACCAGTCCACCGGCGCGCGCTATCGTATACGCGGCATTCCGACCATGGTTGCCTTTGAGCGTGGTCGCGAGAGCAAGCGCCAGTCAGGCGCGCTGAGCGAAGGTCAGATCATTGGGTGGGTGAAAAGCCCGGCGTAGCAGAGGCCCGTTCGGGAACAGGTCGGGGCTGAGCGTGGCGTTCAGGCCTCGGCCGTCGCCTCGTCAGTCAGGTGCGGTGCATCAGAAAGATTGCGCAACAGCACCGCAATCGTCAGCATCAGCGCTGTTGCAATGCCGACGCCGGAGTAGACCAGAAGGCTGGTCCAGACGGAATGGCCCAGTACAACAAGGCTGAACAGCGCCGAGAAGAAACCGGTCAGCGTTCCCATCATGATGCCTGCTAGTGCCATGTCTTCTCCTGTTTCCGGATAGATCGACGAAAGGAAGATACCTCAGCCCGTGTCTTTCACTACAGACAATAGTCCTTAAGATTTTGTTTAAATCTGGATGGGTCTGCGGCGAAGCTGTGGAAAATCCACGGCAGGGAGTGGGGCGGTTGGGCATCTGGCCCTGCGTTTTGCTGGCTTTATAACTCTAACCGCGCCAGACTTTCCCCGCGGCAAGGCGCTTTCGCACCTCTCAAAGGCCAGACCCGGGACTGCCATATTGACAGGCCCGGCTAAGGTTTAACGCACAAACTTCTTGTGCTTCAGGCGCTTGGGTTCCAGCGCGTCGGCGCCAAGGCGGCGTTTCTTGTCTTCTTCGTAATCTTCGAAGTTGCCCTCGAACCACTCCACATGCGCATCGCCTTCAAAGGCCAGGATGTGGGTACAGATCCGGTCGAGGAAGAAACGGTCGTGCGAGATGACAACCGCGCAGCCCGCGAAATCCACCAGCGCGTCTTCGAGCGCGCGCAGGGTTTCCACGTCCAGATCGTTGGTCGGTTCGTCGAGCAGCAGCACGTTGCCGCCTTCTTTCAGCAGCCGGGCCATGTGCACGCGGTTGCGCTCACCACCGGATAGCAGGTTCAGCTTTTTCTGCTGATCGCCGCCCTTGAAGTTGAAGGAAGAGCAATAGGCGCGCGAGTTCACCTGTGCATCGCCCAGTTCAATGATCTCGGCGCCGCCGGAAATCGCTTCCCAGACGGTTTCATTGTCATTGAGATCATCGCGCGACTGGTCGACGTAGGAGAGTTTTACCGTATCGCCGAATTCGACGGTGCCATCGTCGGGCTGTTCCTGCCCGGTCAGCATGCGGAACAGGGTCGATTTACCGGCGCCGTTGGGGCCGATCACGCCGACGATGCCGCCCGGGGGCAGCGAGAAATCCAGCCCTTCGATCAGTTGCTTGTCGCCATAGTGTTTGGAAAGACCGTGGACCTCGATCACCTTGGAACCAAGGCGCGGACCATTGGGAATCACGATCTGGGCGCGGCCGACCTTTTCGCGTTCGGACTGGTTCGCCATCTCGTTATAGGCGGCGATACGGGCCTTGGATTTGGCCTGACGTGCCTTCTGACCCTGACGCATCCATTCCAATTCGCGCTCCAGCGTTTTCTGCTTGGACTTGTCTTCGCGGGCTTCCTGCTCCAGCCGTTTGGCCTTCTGCTCCAGCCAGCTGGAATAGTTGCCTTCCCAGGGCACACCGGCGCCGCGGTCCAGTTCCAGGATCCAGCTGGTGATGTCATCGAGGAAATAACGGTCGTGGGTGACGCAGAGGATTGTGCCTTTGTAATCAATGAGGTGCTGTTGCAGCCAGGCGATGGTTTCGGCATCGAGGTGGTTGGTCGGTTCGTCGAGCAGCAGCATGTCGGGCGCTTCGAGCAGCAGTTTGCACAGGGCGACCCGGCGTTTTTCACCGCCCGAGAGGGTTTTCACATCTGCGTCATCCGGCGGGCAGCGCAGCGCCTCCATCGACACGTCAATCTGGCTGTCCAGATCCCAAAGGTTCTGGGCGTCGATCTCGTCCTGCAGCTTGGCCATTTCCTCGGCGGTTTCGTCCGAGTAGTTCATGGCCAGCTCGTTGTAACGGTCGAGAATTGCTTTCTTTTCCGCAACGCCCAGCATGACGTTTTCACGCACCGACAGGCTTTCGTCCAGCTGCGGTTCCTGCGGCAGGTAGCCCACTTTGGCGCCTTCGGCGGCCCAGGCTTCACCGGTGAAATCCTTGTCGATCCCGGCCATGATGCGCAGCAGAGTCGATTTACCGGCGCCGTTGACGCCGACGACACCGATCTTCACGCCGGGCAGAAAGGACAGGTGGATGTTTTCAAAGCATTTCTTGCCACCGGGGTAGGTCTTGGAGACCCCCTGCATGTGGTAGACGTATTGATAGGCGGCCATGTGACTGCTCCATAATCGGGGAAATTCGCTGCCCGGTGTGATAGCGGATGGGCCGGGCAGGAGCAATCGCCTAGGCGGAGCGTCGCGAGGATGCAGGAACGGCGTATTTCAGGGGGTGCTAACCGTGCACCACTTGTGCACCATGCGTGCACCCCCTGTGCGCCAGTCGCTGGATTTGGGAACGGCGTCCGAACCGAGGGGAGGGCGAGAAGCAACCGCCCGCGTCGCCGTCCAAAAACGCTATTCGGTTCTTGGCCTACCCGTCACTGAGCCCGTAGGTTAAATCCGTCCGGGGTAAGGGGAAGACTGGCTATCACCGGATTTGTGCGACAAAGCCATCACAGGCCCAAAATTGCCCACACAGGATGAGCGTTTTTCAACCGCACATTTGTCCTTAGAAAATCGAACATCGCCAGCCCCTCTTAAATCTATTTTTTCTCATAAAAAGACGAAATAATCATCTGCAACATGGCAAGCGGCAAAAAAACATAAGTTGCCAAATCAACCGAGGTAAGGCCATCAGATACCCCGCGGTTATCCCCCAGAAAAATCTTGTCACCAATCATGACCAACTCGGCCAAAACAAGAACCAAAAAAATCGCCAATTCTTTTTCCAATAATCACTCACTTCTTTTCTCCGACATCTACCTGAAAACCTATTTGGAGAAATCGTAAGCAGGTAAGGCAACCGCCTCCAAAAAGCTGAAACCCGTTGGCATCCAGCGGTGTGTTGAAGGGGCAAAGTAAGCAAACATTCACTGCCAGTCTCCAACCATATTTGCGAGTATTATTTTCCTATGCACCAGTGTTTTCAATATTTTTGCGGGCACCATAGACAGTTCCCGCAACAGCCTGCAAGGGGCCCCCGACACGACAGAGTTGAGAGCAAAAACCCCAAGAGCACAAGCACCTCAGTGTCTGTTTCTCCCCATCTGTCCGCATGCATTCACGCCGCAGCTGTTGCTGAAGAACGCGGTCCGCTCTGTGACCGCGCGGCGGCAAGGGGTTCAGTCAATGCGTGCATCGAGCTTGGTTCGGGCCACTTGCGCAAGGAAATTGTCGTTGCTGTGTTGTGTGTAGTGCAGCCAATTGATTTCCCCGCAGAACTATGCGCATCAAGCGGTCGATGACCTGTGGATTTCCATATCTTCGCCCCAGCATGCGCGTGGGGCTGCTTGGCGGCTCCTTTGATCCGCCGCATCGGGGGCATGTTGAGATCAGCCTTGCGGCGCTGAGACGTTTTGATCTGGACCGGATGCTTTGGCTGGTCTCTCCGGGCAATCCGCTGAAATCCCGTGCCCCGGCCACGCTGGAACGGCGGGTCGCGGCGGCGCGGAAGATGATGCAGCATCCGCGGATCGAGATCAGCGATATCGAGGCACGCCTTGGCACGCGCTACACGGCGGAGACCCTGCGGCATCTGCGGGCGCGTTATCCCGGCGTGCGATTTGTTTGGCTGATGGGGGCGGACAACCTCACCCATTTTCACCGCTGGAAGGACTGGCGCGAGATCCTTGAGACGGTGCCGGTCGGGGTGCTGGCGCGCCCCGGCGACCGGATCTCGGCGCGGCTGTCTCCGGCTGCGAAGATCTATGGGCAATACCGGCTGAAAAGCAGCCAGAGCCACCTGCTGGCCGGGGCCGAGACTCCTGCCTGGTGTTTCCTCAATGTGCCCATGATTGATACCAGTTCGACGGAAATCCGCGCACGAGGGGACTGGTCAGCGACGTAGGCTGGCCGAGGCGATCCCGGCGCTGATCACTACCAGAAGCCCGGCCCATGTCAGAAGATCCGGCAATTGACCGAAGACGGCCCAGCCCAGCAGCACCGCCGCGATCAGCTGGAAATAGACGGTGGGCGCCAGACGCGAGGCCTCGCTCCGGCTATAGGCATAGAGCAAGAGTAGGTTCCCCAGCATGGAAAAGGTCGCGCTTCCGACGGTCAGGGCGGCGGTAGAGAGACTCGCCTCGGGCAGGTTGGACAGGCCAAGCGGCAACAGAAACAGCGCGCTGAGCAGGAGCTGCGTAAAGCTCAGCTCGACCGGTTTGCCGACATGGGCCAGCCAGCGCGACGCCGTCAGGAAACAGCCGTAGAAACAACCCGCCAGAACCGCATACATCAGATTGGCCGAGCCACCGAAACCGGGGCGGACCACCAGAAGCACACCGCAGAAGCCCGCGCCCATCAAGATTGCGCGCAGCGGCGTGGTACTTTCCCGCAAAAGGGTCACAGACAATACATAGCTGATCACCGGCCCGATGAAGAAGGCGGCAAAGACATCGGCGATCGCCTCGGTTTGCAGGGCCGTCTGGACCGACAGGATACCGCCGGTGATGAGGCTCGCGCGCAGCCAGATCCGCCAGTCCTTCAGCAGCCGCAGGCAGCCCCGGGGGGCAAAGGGCAGCACCAGCAGCGCACCGATGGCAAAACGCGACCAGGCCACGAACCCGGGTGTTGCCAGACCGCTGCTGGTCAATAACTTCCCGCAAAGATCCCCGGCGGGGATCATTGACATGGCGATGAACATGATAGTGACTGCTTGGAACATGGGGGCCAGCGGTAGCAGGCAGGGCACGGAGGCGAAACAGAAAAAGCCGCCCGGGTTTGTCGTTTGGCAGTTTTTATAAGACACTGACAGATATGATATCGCGACGAAAACTCCTTGGCGCCGGGATGGCGGCGCTAGCAGGATCTGCAAGCTGGGCCAATGCGCCGACGGTGTCCCTGCGCCCTGTAGCTCGGACACAAGAACGGACCGCTGCGGCGGTGGCGGATCTGGAGACGGTGCTTGCGCGCTCTGGCCTTCAGGGCAAGGTCGCCTGCGCGGTGGCGGATGTCAAAACCGGGGCGCGGCTTGAATCGCAAGCGGGCGCGGCCGGGCTGCCGCCGGCCAGCGTCGCAAAAACCCTGACGGCGCTTTATTCGCTGGATGTGCTGGGGGCTGAACACCGGTTTACCACCCAGGTTCTGGCCGCAGGCCAGATCCGCAGTGGCGTGCTGCATGGCGATCTTATCCTTGCTGGTGGCGGCGATCCGATGCTGAACACCGACCATCTGGCGCAGCTGGCGCGTAGCATGAAGGCCGCGGGCCTGCGTGAGGTGCGTGGCGATTTCAAAGTCTGGGATGGCGCCTTGCCACAGGTGCAGTCGATCGATCCGGAGCAGCCGGATCACGTGGGTTACAGCCCGGCGGTGTCTGGTATCGCGCTCAATTTCAACCGTGTTCATTTCGAATGGAAGCGCGGGTCCAAGGGCTGGTCCGTCAGCATGGATGCCCGCACCGAGAAATACCGCCCCGAAGTCGCCATGGCGCGCATGGCGGTGAAGAACCGCGCCCTGCCGGTCTATACCTATGTGGACCGGGGCGGCGCCGATACATGGACCGTGGCCAGTCAGGCGCTTGGCAATGGTGGTTCGCGCTGGTTGCCGGTGCGGCGTCCGGCGGAATATGCAGGGGATGTGTTCCGGACCCTGGCGCGGTCGCACGGTATTGCCCTGCGCAAGGCCAAGGTCACGCAGAGCCTGCCGCAGACGCAGGTTCTGGCCCAGCATCAGAGCCCGCCGCTGAGTGTGATGCTGAAGGCGATGCTGAAGTATTCCAACAATCTGATGGCTGAAATGATCGGCATGTCGGCGACAGCAGCAGCGGGCAAGCGTCCCGGATCGCTGCGGCAGTCCGCTGCCCAGATGAGCGATTGGGCAGCGCGTAAATACGGTATGAAAGACAGCCGGTTGGTGGATCATTCGGGCCTTGGCGATGCCTCGCGGATGACGCCGGATGATCTGGTCACGGTGCTGATCGCGGCCCATGGGGCAGGGCAGCTGAAGCCCCTGCTGAAACCGTTTCCGATGCGGGACCGCAAAGGGCGGGTCTTGAAATCTCATCCCATCAAAGTACTGGCCAAGACCGGGACCCTCAATTTCGTCTCGGGGCTGGGCGGTTTCATGATGGCTGCCGACGGTACCGAGCTGGCCTTTGCGATCTTTGCCGCCAACACCACGGCCCGGTCACGGATCAAACGCGCCGACCGGGAGCGCCCGCCAGGCGCGCGTGGATGGAACCGCAAGGCGAAAGCGCTGCAACAGATGCTGATCGAGCGCTGGGGCAGCGTTTACGGAAGTTGACACTGGGGCCTTCCCAAAAGGCCGATGGTGTCCCGCTTACAATGAAAAACGCGGCCCCTATTGGGCCGCGTTTTTTTATCCTTGAGGAGTTGGCGGGGATCAGAAGTCTTCCCAGCCTACCGCCACTTTCGCAGGCGGCTCGTCCGCAAAGAAATCGTCGTTCTCGCTGCCGGGTGCCGGGTGGGCCGAAGGCGCGGGCATCGTTGCGATGCTGGCCACGGGGCGACGACCGCCCCCGGTGTTGAAGACCGAGACATGCCGGGCCAGTTCGTTGGCATCGTTGCGCAGGATCTGGGCTGCGGCGGTTGCCTCTTCGACCATGGCGGCGTTGTGCTGGGTGACCTGATCCAGCTGGGTGACGCCGGTGTTGATCTCGGCCAGAGTTGTCGACTGTTCCCGCGCGCCGCCGGCGATCTCGGAGATATGGCCGGAGATGGTGCCGACGCGGTCGATGATCTTCTTCAGCTCGTCACCGGCCTTGCCGACAAGATCAACGCCCTTGTTCACATGCTGGGAACTTTCGGCGATGAGGCCCTTGATCTCCTGAGCAGCATCCGAGGAACGCTGCGCCAGGGCACGCACTTCCGAGGCAACGACGGCAAAGCCACGGCCTGCTTCGCCTGCACGGGCGGCTTCCACCCCGGCGTTCAGCGCCAGAAGGTTGGTCTGGAAGGAGATATCGTCAATGACCGAGATGATCTGCGAGATCTTTTCGGAAGAGGTTTCGATCTGGGACATCGCGTTGACCGCATCGGTCACCACCTTGCCGCTTTGCTCGGCGGTGGATTTCGCCTCGGTCACGATGGTTTCAACTTCCTTGGCGCCATCGGCAGCGGAGCGGACGCTGACGGTCAGCTCTTCCATGGCCGCTGCAGTCTCCTCCAGCGTGGCCGCCTGGCTTTCGGTGCGCTGCGACAGATCGCTGGACGACTGGCTGATTTCCTCGGAGTTTTCCCGGATGCGGGTCGAATTGTCGATCACCGCGTCGATGATGCCGACCATCTTTTCCACGGTGGCATTGTAGTTCTGGCGCAGGCTTTCGTATTCGGTGGCAAAGGGCGTGTCGATGGTCTTGCTCAGATCGCCTTCGGACATGTCCTGCAGCGCCACGTTCAGCGTCTCGACGACCTTTTTCTGCTCAGCCTGGGCCACCTTGCGCTGCTCCTCCACCTCACGGGCGGCGGCCAGTTGGGACTTCAAATGATCCAGCGTCTGGGCAATTCGGCCGATTTCGTCGCGGCGGTCCAGGTGGCTGACTTCGGTGTCGTAATCGCCGTCGGCAATCACGTCGATCGACTTGGTGACGCTGCTGAGCGGGCGCGACAGGATAGAGCGCAGCGCAAAGACCGAAAGTGTACACATGATCACAAAGGCTGCGATCGCGAAGACCATGGACATCATTTCGTCAAAGGCGGCTTCAGCAAAGGCCACCTCGGGCGACCAGAGCATTGCGACAGAGCCCACAATGACGGATCCATCGGCCCCGGCCGTCGCGGGAGCAGCAACATAGTAACCGTCCGCCGACATTTCCGTCTGACCAGACTGGGCCGAGGCATGGCCGAGCTCGCTCAGCTTTGCCAGGTCGGCTTCGCTGATTTCTCCACCGGTTGCAACGACCTTGCCATCCTTGTTTACGGCAACCCCTGCCAGGGCGCGGCCATCGGACAGTTCGATCAGTTTCTCGATATCAGCCGACAGCCGGTCCGAGTCCCCAAACCGGATGGCGCCGCCACTGCGGGCTGCCACGGTGATTGTGACCCCGCTGCCCAGCGTGCGGACGCCCTTTTCAACGGCGGCCTTGAAGGTCTTCTCGTTCTTGTAGGTCAGCGATCCGGCTACCACCAGAGTGGTTGCCGCGATCAACAGGCAGCATTTCATGAATACCGACATGCCTTTGAACAGGGATATCGAGGGAAGACGGACTTTCATTTGTGCACCTTTCGATCTTTTGCAGTGCGTGGAACGCGCTGGATTACATCAGCGATTCAGCGTCAACAGCCACCGTCATTGCTCCGATCGGAGCGCCGGTTGCGGGATCCACAATGGTAAGCGAGATTTGCGCCTGATAGCTTTGGGTAGATGCATCAAGCTCGACATCCCCGAAGTGCGCGGCATCCGGGCCGACGGGGTAGGTCTGCTGGAACTTGGCCTCGTCGCCTTGCCACATGTCAGAGGTCGCCGCCGAGGCAGCCACGTTCAGCCCATGGGCATCCATGACGAAAACTTCGGTGATCTGGCCACCCGATTTCACCACCTGCTCGCGCAGGAAGTCGGCGGCGGCATTCTCCAGCACAGGCGTGATCGTCGGTGTGGAGGCGGTCCCCACTTCGGCGCGCCAGGCTGTGTCCATGGCATCGATCTGAGCCTGCGAATAGCCGGAAGTCCGGGCGTTTTGCCCGTTGATGGCATCAATCAGAACCGGGGCGGTTGCCCAGTCACGGATGCTATTTTCCAGATACGCTTTCATGCTTGGCTCAAAGTCGTTGGCCCAGACGGGCGACAGAACAAGGGAAAACAGGGCGGAACAGGTAACTATACGCATTGGATACTCTTTGCTGTGATTTAGGTCGGGATGCAGACCATGATCGACGCTAGGTCCAAGGGTTTACGGATGAATTAACGGTGCAGTGAGGGTCCTGGGCGGCCTTTGGGCCAGGTTTTGAAGGGGATTTCTGCGTTGCAGCGACTGATCAGGGGCGTGCCTGCGAAATGCAGCAAGCCTCTGAATTACATTCAAAATCACGATTGTGTGACTGGGCGCAGTAAGGAAGGCACAGCCTTGAAACAGGGGGAAGGGGGGCGTGTGCAGGGGGGCATTGGAGATAACAAGCTTAAAATTGTAAGTGTTATCTCGCGGTTTTCATGGCGTTTTTGATGGTTGAATATTGACGGCACAGGGACGGCTTCCAGGCGATTCCATTCATGGCATCGCATTCTGCCTATGTCAGGCATCGCGAGCTTTCGAATATTGGAAAAGTCATTGTGATCTGGACCGAACCGTGCGGCATTGAAGTTGCACTCTGCAAGCCCCTAATGTCACCGCATGATTGAGCTCAAAGACCTACAGCTGCTGACGGCGCTGGCCCGACACCAGCATTTCGCCAAAGCTGCACAAGAATGCGGCATGTCGCAGCCTGCCTTCTCGATGCGGATTCGCAACCTGGAGGACAAGTTGGGCGTGTCCATCGTGCGGCGCGGCAACCGGTTTCAGGGTTTGACAGGCGAAGGCGAGCTGATCGTGGCGCGGGGCCGGTCGCTGCTGGATGACGCCCGGGCGCTGGAGCAGGAGATCGCGGCGGCCCGCGGGCAGGTTACTGGCACGCTGGATCTGGGTGTGGTGCCGACGGCCACCAGTTTTGCGGCGCGGTTGGTCAACCGGCTGCAACAGGCCCACCCGCGCATTCTAGCTCGAATCAACGTGATGTCTTCGGCGGCCATCCAGCAGCGTCTGTTCGAGGGAACGCTGGATGCGGGGCTCACGTATATGGACTCCATCGAACAAAATCTTGTGATCAGGCAGCCGCTTTACGACGAACGTTATGTGGTTCTGGCGCCGGTCCGCTTGGTGGCGCAGATCGCTCTGCAGGCGGGCGAGGGCGCCGGTGAAATCAGCTGGGCACAGGCTGCTGAACTGCCGCTGAGCCTCTTGGATCAATCGATGCAGAACCGGCGTATTCTGGATTGGATCTTTGCCGAGCAGGGGCTGCGGCCCGAGGTCCTGTCGGAATCCAGCGGCTTTATGTCCGCTATTATTATGGCGCGTGAGGGGCTTGTGGCTACCATCCTGCCGCAAGCGCTGGCAGATGCGCTGGGCCCGATCGAAGGAACCCGGGTGCTGCGGCTGGAGGCGCCGGAACAGGCGCGGCCGATCTGCATGGCCACGCTGGACCGCGAGCCCGAGCTGACCACGGTCCGGGCGCTGAGGGACGTGGTTGCCGCCTTTGAATAATAAGTCTTCGTTATCGTGCCTTATGAATATGCGATTTGACGATATTCACAGCTGATGAAATGCCAAAGCGCATGGCACCAGCGAAGTGGAGATCAACGTGGCACCGTTGGACAATAGCAAGGGCGTATGGAAATCCGGCAAGGGCAAGGGACGCAAAACCCCCAAGGGTCGTCAGCTTGACGATCAGGCCCACGAGGAAGTCTTGGCACTTCTGGGGGACCGCCCCCGCAATCGCGATCTTCTGATCGAATTCCTGCATCTCATCCAGGATGCGTATGGCTGTCTCAGTGCGGCGCATATCCGGGCGCTGGCCGAGGAAATGCGCACCGGTCAGGCCGAGATCTATGAGGTCGCCAGTTTCTACGCACATTTCGATGTGGTGAAGGAAGGCGAGACCCCTCCGCCTGCGCTGACCATCCGGGTTTGCGACAGCCTGTCCTGCGAACTGGCCGGTGCCCAGCAGCTGCAAAAAGCGCTGGAGGATGGGCTGGACCCGTCCGAGGTGCGTGTGCTGCGCGCGCCTTGCATGGGCCGTTGCGACACGGCGCCGGTGCTGGAGATCGGTCACAATCACATCGATCACGCCACCGCGGAAAAGGCGATTGCCGCCGTTCACGCCGGTGACATCCACCCGCAGATCCCCGATTACCAAACCTATGCCGAATATGTCGCCGATGGCGGCTATCGCATCCTTGCCGAGCTGCGCGAGGGCGGCGACTGGGAAGCGGTGCAGGACAAGGTGCTTGAGGCCGGTCTGCGCGGTCTTGGCGGCGCCGGTTTCCCCTCGGGCAAGAAATGGGGCTTTGTACGCGCCAATCCCGGTCCCCGCTATCTGGCCGTGAATGGCGATGAGGGAGAGCCCGGCACGTTCAAGGACCGTCACCATCTTGAGCGCGACCCGCATATGTTCCTTGAGGGCATGCTGATCGGCGCCTGGGCGGTCGAGGCCGAGAAAGCCTTTATCTATATGCGCGACGAATATCCGGCGGTGCTGGAAATCCTGCGCCGCGAGATCAAGGCGCTGGAAGATGCCGGTATTGTCGAGGAAGGCTATATCGATCTGCGCCGCGGGGCAGGGGCCTATATCTGCGGCGAAGAAAGCGCGATGATCGAAAGCATCGAAGGCAAGCGCGGTGAACCGCGCCACCGCCCGCCGTTTGTGGCGCAGGTGGGGATCTTTGGTCAGCCGACGCTCGTGCACAATGTCGAAACCCTCTACTGGGTGGCGCGCATCTGCCGCTTTGGCCCCGAAGTGCTGAATTTGGTTGAAAAGAACGGTCGCAAGGGGCTGCGCAACTACTCCGTCTCGGGCCGGGTCAAGAACCCCGGTGTTCATCTGCTGCCCGCAGGTTCCACCATCGCTGATATCATCGAGGCCGCGGGCGGTATGCTCGATGGCCACGCCTTCAAGGCCTATCAGCCGGGCGGTCCGTCCTCCGGTCTGTTGCCAGCGCACATGGACGATATCCCGCTCGATTTCGACACGCTGCAACCACATGGCACATTCATCGGCTCGGCTGCCGTGGTGGTCCTGTCCGATCAGGACAGCGCCCGCGAGGCCGCGCTCAACATGCTGCGGTTCTTTGAGGATGAAAGCTGTGGCCAGTGCACCCCCTGCCGGGCTGGCTGCGAGAAGGCGGTAAAACTGATGCAGGCCGACAAGTGGGATCAGGGCCTTTTGGAGGAGCTGAGCCAGACCATGGTCGATGCCTCTATCTGTGGTCTGGGCCAGGCCGCGCCGAACCCGATCCGCCTGACCATGAAACATTTCCCGGAGGAAATCTGAGCATGATCCTTCAGTTGATGTTCCGCCCGGCGGGTAACGCCGGGCAGCGCCCGACCCGCCCCCATGAGCGGGCGCTTCACGCCCACCCCGGGGCGGGCACTCCCCTATTCTCATCTTCGCAAGCCAAGGAGATCTGAGCCATGTCGAAGCAAATCACCTTTACCCTCGACGGCGAACAGGTCACCGCGGATGCGGGCATGACCATCTGGGAAGTCGCCAACGGTCGCGGTCTGAAAATCCCGCACCTGTGCCACAAGCCGCAGCCGGGCTACCGCCCCGACGGCAACTGTCGCGCCTGTATGGTGGAGATCGAAGGCGAGCGCACGCTCGCAGCTTCCTGTATCCGCGAACCCGCCGAGGGCATGGTTGTCACCACCAACAATGCGCGCGCCACAAACGCCCGCAAGATGGTGATGGAACTTCTGGTGGCCGACCAACCCAAGCAGGAAGAGGCGCACGATAAGTCCTCGCACCTGTGGGATATGGCCGAGCTGAACGGAGTTTCGGAGTCGCGTTTCCCCAAGCTGGAAGAGGGCCGCATTCCGCTGCTCGATGACAGCCATGTCGCGATGAGCGTGAACCTTGACGCCTGTATTTCCTGCGGCCTCTGCGTGCGTGCGTGCCGCGAAGTGCAGGTGAACGATGTCATCGGTATGGCCGGGCGCGGTCACGATGCCTATCCGACCTTTGATATCGCCGACCCGATGGGCGCGTCCTCCTGCGTGGCCTGCGGCGAATGCGTTCAGGCCTGCCCGACCGGCGCGCTGATGCCCGCCTCTATGGTGGACGAGGCGCAGGTAGGTGACAGCAAGGATTACGATTCCGAGACCGAGAGCGTCTGCCCCTTCTGCGGCGTCGGCTGCAAGGTCAGCCTCAAGGTGAAGGACGGCAAGGTCAAATACGTCGAGGGCATCAATGGCCCGGCGAACGAAGGCCGTCTCTGCGTCAAGGGCCGCTTTGGCTACGACTACATCCACCACCCGCACCGCCTGACCAAGCCGCTGATCCGTCGCGACGACGCGCCGGCCAAGGGGCTGAACGTCGATCCGGGCAACCTCTCCACCCATTTCCGCGAAGCGACCTGGGAAGAGGCGCTGGATCTCGCGGCCAAGGGGTTGATCAAGCTGCGCAACGAGGATCCGCGCAACGTTGCGGGCTTTGGCTCGGCAAAATGCACCAACGAAGAAGCCTATCTCTTCCAGAAGTTCATTCGCCAGGGTTTCAAGCACAACAACGTCGACCACTGCACCCGTCTGTGCCACGCTTCCTCGGTGGCGGCGCTGATCGAAAACGTCGGCTCCGGTGCGGTGACCGCCAGCTTCAACGAGATCGAAAACGCCGATGTGGCGATCATCATCGGTGCCAACCCGATCGAGAACCACCCGGTGGCGGCGACGTATTTCAAGCAGTTCACCAAACGCGGTGGCAAGCTGATCGTGATGGATCCGCGCGGCGTCGGCATGCGCCGCTACGCGACTGAAATGCTGCAGTTCCGTCCCGGGGCGGATGTGTCGATGCTGAACGCGATCATGAACGTGATCGTCGAGGAGGAGCTCTACGACAGCCAGTACATCCACCGCTGGACCGACAACTGGGCCGCCGAGAAAGAGCATCTGCGCCAGTTCACCCCTGAGAAGATGAGCGAAATCTGCGGCATCCCGCCGGAGCAGCTGCGCCGCGTGGCCCGGATGTTCGCTGGCGCGCAATCTGCGCTGATCTTCTGGGGCATGGGCGTCAGCCAGCATATCCACGGCACCGACAATTCGCGCTGCCTGATCAGTCTGGCGCTGATGACCGGCAACGTCGGGCGTCCCGGCACCGGCCTGCACCCGCTGCGCGGTCAGAACAATGTGCAAGGTGCATCCGATGCCGGCCTGATCCCGATGTTCCTGCCGGATTACCAGACGGTGACCAGCGACGAAGTGCGCAGCTCCTTTACCGATGTCTGGGGTGGCGGCGACTTCTCGAACGAGAAGGGCCTGACGGTAACCGAGATCGTCGATCAGGTCTATGCGGGCAATATCAAGGGCATGTACATCCAGGGTGAGAACCCGGCGATGTCCGACCCCGACGCGGATCACGCGCGGGAGGCCTTTGCTAAGCTGGAACTGATGATCGTGCAGGATATCTTCCTGACCGAGACGGCGAACTTTGCCGATATCATCCTGCCCGCTTCGGCTCTTTACGAGAAGAACGGCACCGTCTCGAACACCAACCGGCAGGTGCAGCGGGTCCGCCCGGCTGTCACCCCTCCGGGTGAGGCGCGCGAGGATTGGTCGATCACCGTCGATCTGGCGCAGCGGATCGGTCTGCCCTGGACCTATACCGATGTGTCCGAGGTCTTTGCCGAGATGAAGCTCAACATGAAATCGCTCAACAACATCACCTGGGAGCGGCTGGAGAACGAGACCGTGGCCTACCCGTCGCTGTCGCCCGAGGATCCGGGCCAGTCGGTGGTGTTCGGCGATGGCTTCCCGCGCGAAGGTGGCAAGGCGATGTTCACGCCGGCGGCAGTGATCGCGCCGGATGAGGCGCCTGATGATGAGTATCCGATGATCATGACCACCGGCCGCCAGCTAGAGCATTGGCACACCGGAGCGATGACCCGCCGGTCGCTGGTGCTGGATGCGGTAGAGCCGGAAGCGAACTGCTCGCTGCATCCGAAGACCCTGCGCAAACTGGGTGTCGAGCCCGGCGGCATGGTGCGTCTCTCCACCCGGCGCGGTTCGATCAAGATCATGGCGCGCGCCGACCGGGCCGTGTCCGAAGATATGGTCTTTGTGCCCTTCGCCTATGTCGAGGCGGCAGCCAACGTGCTGACCAACTCGGCGCTGGACCCCTACGGCATGATCCCCGAGTTCAAATTCTCGGCGGTTCGGGTCGAAAAGGCGGAAGAGCAGATCGCGGCGGAGTAATCCAGCCAGATGAGACTGTTACCGGGCGCAATGTCATCCACATTGCGCCCGGTTTTATTTGTATGGGTCAGCCCAACAGGGTGATCGCCCCGTTGCCCGCGGCCTGACGCAGGCCGTGCACTTCTTTCAACTCTTCATCGTTGATCCAGCCGAGCGCAGCCTCGGTGCTGTCGAATTCCAGAATCACGCCGACCCCGGTTTCGTCACGGGAGCCTTCAATCACCCGCTGCTGCGGGGAGGAGGTCACGACCCGCCCCCCGTGTTTTGCAAGCGCGGCGCCTGCTTTTTCGCGATAGGCGGCAAAGCTGTCCGGGTTGGTGATGGGCAGATTGACATAGGCATAGACCATGATGCGTTTCCTTCTGTGGAGTGGTCGAGTTTGCGACCCGTGTTTCAACCCGTGCTGAATGCCCGGCGGCGCGGTGTAGAAAAACGCGTGAATTTCGACATCAGACATGCAAAAACGCACGCATGAAGATCACATGGGATGATATGCAGACCGTTCTTGCGCTGGTGCGCGGCGGTAATCTGGCCGCTGCGGGCGCGCAACTGGGGCTGACCTATACCACCGTGGCGCGCCGCATCCGCCGCGCCGAGGAGGCGCTGGGTCGTCCGTTGTTCGAACGCCGCCCCGAGGGCTATCACCCGACCGATGAGGCGCATGAGATCGCTGCGGCCGCCGCCCGAATGGAGGCCGAGGAGCAGGCGGCGATGCGGCGCCTGTCGGGCCGGGCGCAGGATCTGAGCGGCCCTTTGAGCCTCACCGCGCCGCCCTTGCTGATCCAGACCTTTCTGGCGCCGCTGTTGGCAGAGTTCACGGCAGAACACCAACAGTTGGAGCTGACCGTCAGGGCGGCCAATGGCGTTCTGGATCTCGCCCGGCGTGAGGCTGATCTGGCGCTCAGGATCAGTCGCCACCCGCAAGAGACGCTGGTGGGGCGCAAGCTTGCCGAACAGCAGAGCGGGTTTTTCGCGCTGCCCGAGATCGCCGAAGCGGCGGCGCGCGATCCGCAGGCACCGCTGGAATGGGTGCTTTATGCGGGGCACGATGCGCCGCCCGCCGCCGCCAGCAAGATCCATCCCGATATACGGGTGCGGGCACGGCTTGATGATATGCCCAGCATGATTGCCGCGGCGCTGGCGGGGATGGGTGCCCTGCGCATGCCCGTCTTCCTTGGGCGCGCCTTTCCGCAGTTGGTGCCGCTGCCGCATCTGCCGGTACAACCCTACGCGCCGATCTGGTTGCTGAGCCACCGGGACCTGCAGGGATCGGCCAAGGTCACGGCGCTCAAGGGCATTCTGGAACCTTGGTTTCGCGACAACAGAACCCTGTTCTCATGCCTGCCCTGAGGCGCTAGCATCGCGGCAGATTTCAAAAAGGATTTCCCATGCCGCGCCGATTTGTCGATCTTTCTGTTGCTCTAGAAACAGGTATCCAGTCCGACCCAGAGATCATGCTGCCGCAGATCGAATACCTTTCTCACGATCAGACCGCTGAACAGGTGATGAGCTTTTTCCCGGGGCTGAAACGGGAGGACCTTCCCGGCGGTGAGGGCTGGGCGATCGAACGGCTGCAGATCGCCACCCACAACGGCACCCATCTGGATGCGCCCTATCACCATCATTCCACCATGAATGGCGGGGAGCGGGCGATCACCATCGACGAGGTGCCGCTGGAATGGTGCATGGCGCCGGGGGTAAAACTGGATTTCCGCCATTTCGACGATGGCTATGTGGTTACAGCCGCGGATGTGGAGGCCGAGCTGGACCGGATCGGCCACGAATTGCAGCCGCTTGATATCGTGGTGGTCAATACCTCGGCCGGGGCGCGTTATGGGCATCCCGATTACCTGGTGCGGGGCTGCGGCATCGGGCGGGGGGCGACACTGTACCTGACCGAGCGGGGTGTGCGTGTCACCGGCACGGATGCCTGGAGCTGGGATGCGCCCTTTCCGCTGACGGCGCAGGAATACGCAAAATCGGGCGACCCGTCGATCATCTGGGAAGGGCACCGCGCCTCGATGGAGGTGGGCTATT
This sequence comes from Phaeobacter sp. CAU 1743, assembly GCF_039839315.1. Lineage (NCBI taxonomy): Bacteria > Pseudomonadati > Pseudomonadota > Alphaproteobacteria > Rhodobacterales > Roseobacteraceae > Phaeobacter > Phaeobacter sp. CAU 1743. The sequence goes on from NZ_JBDOQR010000004.1 coordinate 131,701, forward strand.
GCCATATGGAGAAGCTGACCAACCTTGACCAGCTGCCGCCGACAGGGTTCGAGATTTCCTGCTTTCCCTTCAAGATCAAGGGTGCCTCTGCCGGGTTCATTCGGGCGGTGGCGATCTTCAACGACTAAGGAACAGCGCGCTGTTCAGCGATGGCGCGCCATGAAGCGGTCGATGTCCTTTTGCGCGGGCTTCTGGCCGGTGAAGACCTCCATATAGCCCGGCATCCGCGCCAGACGCTGGGCCGCGTCCTCGTGCACCTGCATCGAGATATAGCCGATCTGAGTGTAGATCATGGTGAGTGCGCGGATCTCGGCGTCCTCGGGATCATACCCGTACCGGATCAGCATATCGGTCATCGCCCTCTTGCGGCGAGCATCGGCCAGATCCAGCCGGGCCTGTAGCGACGGGTCGCTGCGCGCCCAGTTGCGGATCGCCAGATCCAGCCGGGAATCGAACAGATCCGGGTCTAGCCAGCAATCAAACAGGTTGAACACCGCCTCGAACAGATTCTCCGCATAGGCTTCGGTGCGAGCCACCAGATTGCCGGTGTTCTTGTCCTCCCAGTGGCGGATCATTGCCTCCAGAAGCGCCTCGCGATCCTTGAAATACCAGTAGAAACTGGTGCGCGAGACCCCCAGTTTTTTCGCCAGCGGCATGATCTTCACCGCGCCGACGCCATGGGCGGTCAGCTCTTCATAGGCGGCCATCAGCCAGGCATCCGCGCTGCTGGTCTGCTGGGAGAGTTCTGCAAGGGTCTGAGAAGCGTTCATGGCATTTTGCATAACAGCGACATCCTCGTGACGCAATCGAAGTTGACGTATGTGATTATTGAATTGACACTTATGTCAACTGATGATGTCAATTCGATAAGAGGAGGTCGCACAGATGGCAGAGGTGGCAGTCAAATCGCGGGGTCGGCGGGCGCGCCGCAGCGCTGGGCGCACGGCAGAGCCGGGGCAGAACGAACACCTGCGCGTGCCCTATATCAGCCGCAGTATCCCCACCTATGACATCCTGTCCGAGGAGAGCCTTGCGCAGATCGAGGCCACCGCCGAGCGTATCATGTCCGAAATCGGACTGGAGTTCCGCGACGATCCCGAAACCGTTGCCCTGTTCCGCGCGGCAGGCGCCGAGGTGACCGATCTGACCGCCAGCAGCTGGAACCTGAAATTCGCCCCCGGCATGATCCGGGAGATTCTGAAGACCGCGCCCGCGCGATTTACCCAGCACGCCCGCAATCCTGCCAACTCGGTCGAGATCGGCGGCGATGCCATGGTGCTGGCGCCCTCTTACGGCTCTCCCTTCGTGATGGATCTGGACAATGGCCGCCGCTACGGCACCATCGCCGATTTCCGCAATTTCGTGAAACTGGCGCAGATGAGCCCCTTTCTGCACCATTCCGGCGGCACCATCTGCGAGCCGACCGATATCGCCGTCAACAAGCGGCATCTGGATATGGTCTATGCCCATATACGCTATAGCGACCGGGCCTTCCTGGGCTCGATCACCGCGCCCGAGCGTGCCGAGGACAGTATCGAGATGTGCCGCATCCTGTTTGGTGCGGATTTCGTCGATCAGAACTGCGTCATCATGGGCAATTTCAACACCACCTCACCGCTGGTGATCGATGGCGTCACCTCGCAGGGGATCCGTGCCTATGCGGCGGCGGGGCAGGGGTCGATCCATCTGCCCTTCCTGCTGGGCGGGGCAGTGGCACCGCTGACTATGGCGGGGGCGCTAGCGCAATGTCTGGCCGAAACCATGGTGTCCTGCGCCATCACCCAGCTGGTGCGCCCCGGTGCGCCTGCCATTCTGGGCTCCTTCATCAGTTCCATGTCGCTGCGGTCGGGCTCGCCCACCTTTGGTACACCGGAACCGGCGCTGGCCTCGCTGGCCATGGGGCAGCTGGCGCGTCGCCTGAACCTGCCGCTGCGCTGCGCCGGGAATTTCTCAACCTCGAAACTGCCCGATGCGCAGGCGATGCAGCAGTCGATGATGTCGATGATGTCTGCGGTGCAATGCGGGGCCAATTACATCCTGCATTCGGCAGGTTTCCTCGACGGGCTTTTGTCGATGTCCTACGAAAAATTCATTCTCGATACGGACCTTTGCGGTGCGCTGCATGCCTATCTGAAAGGCTTCGAGGTCAACGAAGACACGCTTGGGTTCGACGCGCTGGCCGAAGGCGGCCCCGGGCAGCACCTGTTTTCCACCCAGCACACCCTGCGCCATTACCAGACCGCCTATTGGGACAGCGCGGTGGACGATCACCAGCCCTGGGAAACCTGGGATGAAAAGGGCGGCGTCGATGCGGCCTCCCGTGCCAACGCCCGCTGGAAGGCACAGCTGGCCGCCTATGAGGCGCCCGCGATGGACGAAGGTACGGATGAGGCGCTTCAGGCCTTTATCACCCAGAAGAAAGCCGAGGTGCCCGATGCCTGGTATTAAGTCCTGTACTGAGGCCTTTTCCTGAACCCGTTTCCGTTTCACCATTGACCTGACCACCCCGCAACAGATGCCCGCAAGGAGAGCGCCAAGATGTCCAATGATCCGCTTTTGCAGCCCTACCAACTGAAACACCTCACCCTGCGTAACCGGATCATGACCACCAGCCATGAACCGGCTTATCCGGAGGATGGCATGCCAAAGGAGCGCTATGCCGCCTACCATGCCGAGCGGGCCAAAGCGGGGGTGGCGCTGACCATGACGGCGGGGTCGGCAGCGGTGTCCAAGGACAGCCCGCCGGTGTTCAACAACGTGCTGGCCTATAAGGACGAGGTGGTGCCGTGGATCCAGGCGCTCACTGACCGGGTGCATGAACACGGTGCGGCGGTGATGATCCAGCTGACCCACCTGGGTCGTCGCACCACCTGGAACAAGGGCGACTGGCTGCCTTCGGTCAGCTCCACCCGCCACCGCGAACCGGCGCACCGGGCCTTTCCGAAACTGGCCGAGGATTGGGATATCGAACGGATCATCACCGATTTCGCCGATGCCGCCGAGCGGATGAAGGCAGGCGGCATGGATGGCATCGAATTGCAGGTCTACGGGCACCTGTTGGATCAGTTCTGGTCGCCACTGACCAATGATCTGGATGGTCCCTATGGTGGCGCGAGCCTTGAAAGCCGCATGAAACTGCCGCTGGATGTGCTTCAGGCAGTGCGCGACCGGGTCGGGGACGATTTCATCGTCGGCCTGCGCTACACGGCGGATGAGGGTCAGGCAGGTGGCATCACCCCCGAAGAGGGGCTCGAAATCTCCAAACGCCTGTCTGCCACCGGCATGGTGGATTTCCTCAACGTGATCCGGGGACGCATCCATACCGATCCGGCGATGACCGACGTGATCCCGGTGCAGGGCATGGCCGCCGCGCCGCATCTTGATTTTGCCGGGTCGGTGAAAGAGGCGACTGGCATGCCGACCTTCCATGCCGCCCGTATTCCCGATGTGGCAACGGCGCGCCATGCGGTGGCCTCGGGGCTTCTTGATATGGTGGGGATGACCCGCGCCCATATGGCCGACCCCCATGTGGTGAAAAAGATCATGGAAGGGCGCGAGGAGGACATCCGGCCCTGCGTCGGTGCCACCTACTGTCTCGACCGGATCTATCAGGCGGGCGATGCCCTTTGTATCCACAACGCTGCCACCGGGCGCGAGCTGACGATGCCGCACGACATTCCGACCGCGACGCAAAAGAAGAAGGTCGTCATCGTCGGCGCAGGTCCGGCAGGGCTGGAGGCGGCGCGGGTTGCTGCCGAGCGCGGCCACGACGTGACGGTGTTCGAGGCGGCCGCCGATCCCGGCGGGCAGGTGCTGCTGACCGCGCAAAGCCCACGCCGCCGCGAGATGATCGGCATTATCGACTGGCGCATGGCGCAATGCGCAGCGCGCGATGTGACCTTCCATTTCAACACCTGGGCCGAGGCGGCGGATGTCACCGCCCTCAACCCCGATGTGGTGATCGTGGCCACTGGCGGCCTGCCCAACGGGCATCTGTTTGAGGAAAAGGAAGAAGCTGCCAATGTGGTCTCGGCTTGGGATCTGATCTCGGGCGATGTAAAGCCTGCGCAGAACGTGCTGATCTACGACGAAAGCGGCGATCACCCCGCCCTGATGGCCGCCGAGGTCGCTGCTGCGGCGGGCAGCACGGTCGAGGTGATGACGCCAGACCGGGTGTTCGCCCCCGACATCATGGCGATGAACCTGGTGCCTTATATGCGCAGCCTTCAGGATAAGGACGTGCGTTTCACCGTGACCCGTCGTCTGCTCGATGTGGCCAAGAACGGCAATGTCCTGACTGCCACCATCGGCACCGATTACAGCGATCACAACTATACCGCTGATTATGATCAGGTGGTGGTGAACTATGGTACCCTGCCGCTGGATGATCTCTACTTCGATCTGAAGCCGCTCAGCCGCAATGGAGGCGAGCTGGATCACGAGGCACTGATCGCAGGTGCGCCGCAGGATGTGACGCGCAATGCAGATGGCACCTTCCAGCTCTTTCGCATCGGCGATGCGGTGTCTGCCCGCAACACCCATGCGGCGATCTATGACGCGCTGCGCCTGATGAAGGACATCTGATATGCGGATCGGCGTCATCGGCACCGGCACCATCGCGGGCGCGGTGGTGCGCGGTATCGCGGGGGACGGCCACCAGATCACGATCTCCGAGCGCAGTAAGGGTGTCTCTGCTGCGCTGGCCGATGCGTTTGAAAGCGTAACGGTCGCGCCGAACCAGCAGGTTCTGGACCAAAGCGATGTGATCTTTCTGGGGCTCATGGCCGGGGGCGCACCGGGTATCCTCGCGCCGCTCACCTTTCGCGCGGATCAGCGGGTGATCTCCTTCATGGCGGGCGCTGATCTCGGGCAGGTGGGGCGGATGATCGCCCCCGCGCGGGCCTCGGCGGTGATGATGCCCTTTCCCGGCATCGCGCAGGGCGGTTCCGCCATCATGGCGCAGGGCGATACCGATCTGGTCAATGAAATTTTTGGCACCCGCAATACCGTCTTTGCGCTGAAGGACAGTGCAGAACTGGACGCGTATCTTTGTGCGCAGGCGGTGCTGTCGCCGGTGGCGCGCATGGTTGGCGATGCGGCGGATTGGCTGGGCACGCGGGTTTCGGACCCCGCGCAGGGAGAGGCCTTCCTGCGGATGCTGGTGGCCACCAGCCTTGCCGAGACCGGCTGCGCCGATCTGATTGCGGCGCTGAATACGCCGGGCGGCTATAACCAGCGCCTGCGCCAGCATATGGAGGCCGCCGGGATGACCGGCGATCTGATGTCAGGACTGAACGACCTGGAGGGCTGAGCATTGAACACCTTTCCGCATATCTTTCGCCCGGTGACCCTGCGCCACAAGACGCTGCGCAACCGTATCGTTTTTGGCGCCCACACCACCAATATGGCCCGCGGAGGCCTGCCTGGGGACGCCCATACGGCCTATTACCGCGAACGGGCGCTGGGCGGCGCGGCGATGATCGTGGTCGAGCCGATGCCGGTGCATGCCTCTGCGGTGCTGACGCGCGGGAATTTCCTCCATTCCAGCGATGAAGTGATCCCCCACTTCCGTCGCCTGACCGAGGCCAGCAAGGCCGAAGGCGCGGTGATGATTCAGCAGCTCTATCACGTCGGCGCCCACGGCGATCAGGACAATTCCTGGCACGCCGCCTGGTCCCCCTCGGGTGGGCCAAGTTACCACGACAGCGACGCCAGCCACATGATGAGCGAGGCCGAAATCGAGGAAACCATCGAAGGGTTCGTTCAGGCCGCGATCCGCTGCCAAAAAGCAGGGTTCGACGGGGTCGAGGTCTGGGCCGCCTATCATTGCCTGCTCGATCAGTTCTGGACCCCCTTTTCCAACCAGCGTTATGATCGCTGGGGTGGCAGCCTTGAAAACCGAACGCGCCTGTCCCGCACGATCCTGCACCGCATCCGCCGCGCCTGCGGTGAGGACTTTATCATCGGCTTGTCGGTCAATGACGAACCGGGGGTGGATGTGGCGCTCAGCCGTGAAAGCATGGCCGAGATCGTCGCCCTGCACGACAGCGAAGGTGCCATGGACTATGTGACCGTTGGCTCCGGTTCCTATTTCGATTTCGCCCGGTTGCTGCCCAGCTTTCAGCACGGGGAGAAGCTGACCTCGGATCTGGCCCGAACGCTGAAGGGCGCGGTAGGGCAGGCCCTTGTGACTTCCGAAAGTCATATCCGCACGCCGGAGAACGCCAATACCCTTCTGGGCGCGGGAGAGGCAGATCTGGTGTCCCTGGTGCGCGGCCAGATCGCCGATCCGCATCTTGTTGCCAAGGCTGAGACGGGCAGGGCAGAGGATATCCGGGGCTGCCTGTCCTGTAACCAGCAGTGTTGGGGGAGGCGCAGCCGGGATTACTGGATTTCCTGCCTGGTCAATCCATCCGCCGGGCGAGAGCATGACTGGGGCGGTGATCGCTTCAACCCGACGACCGATCCGAAAAAGGTGCTGGTGGTCGGCGGTGGCCCCGCCGGGCTGGAGGCCGCCAGGGTTGCGGCCGAGCGTGGCCACCACGTGACCCTGGTCGAGGCGGCTGCGCATCTGGGGGGGCAATTCCATCTGGCTGGTCTGCAGCCACGCCGGGGGCAGATCACCGATCTGATCAGCTGGTACGATCGCCAGCTCACCCGTCTGGGCGTTGATGTCCGGCTCAACACCTATATGGATGCCGGGGACATAAAGGCTGAGGGGGCCGATAGGGTGGTCCTGGCTACCGGCAGCCAGCCGACGGAGACCGGGTTCCAAAAGGCCCTACCGCATCTGGCCCACCTGCCGGGGATCGAACACGGCCACGTCTGGTCCGCCGAGGATGTGATGGCCCGCCGTGCCCGTCTGGGCCAGGAGGTGATCGTCCTGGATGAAGGCGGCAACTGGCGCGGCTGCGGCACCGCCTGGCGGCTGGCCGAAGACGGGCACCGGGTGACGCTGGTGACGCCGGACCCGATGGTGGGCAAGGAGCTGCAGCGTTCGGCCACGGATCTCCACCTCCGCCGCGCACTGGCGGAGGTGAGTGTCACCTTCGTGACCGAGGCCGCCATCGCAGGCTGGGACGGGCAGGGCGCGACGGTGACCTGCCTGCTGACCGGCTCGCAAAGGGCCATTCCGGCCGACGATTTGGTAATGGCGGTCCCGAACCATGCGGATATGTCTCTGCGGGACGAGTTGATCGGGCTGGGTGTTACGCCGCAACTCGTCGGTGATGCCGATGCGCCCCGGATGGCGGCGCAGGCAATTTTCGATGGTCGTCGAGTCGGTCTCGCGTTTTGACCGGCTCCTGTCCGGGGGATTTGCATACGATTCCAGCCCCCTTCAGGTGTGATTCAACGGCATTCTGTGGATAACCCTGTGGAGGACTAAGCGTCCCTCGCCGAGTGTGGGCGAAAGGGCCTGCAAAAAGGAGAAGGTACCGCTCAATCGCACATCGGGGCCAGATTTAAGTGTGGGTTAAGGTTTTGAATTTGTTGAGTAATGTGAGAAAATTCCCATTTTTTCGGTTTTTGTTGATTTTAGGGTTGCGGGTATTTGGAGTTGGGACTAGAACCCCCTTCACCGGCGGCGCTGAGGCGCTGCTGAGACACACCGGACGGGACGGCGGCGACGCGGAAACGGAAGGTTGACGGATCGGAAAGACGGTTGAGACGCTCAGGAGAGACTGGGGCATCTTTGAGGATGGGGC